>NZ_JBIWLW010000014.1:0-209980 GCF_044766385.1 Streptomyces sp. NPDC102274
GCGATCTGCGCCGACGGCTCGTAGCGCAGCGTCTCCTCGATGGCGCCCTCCAGCAGCCCGGGATCGGCCCGCAGGGCCGCCAGTTGATCCGGGTGGCGCAGCAGCAGATGGACGGCGCTGGAGATGAGGTTGACGGTTGTCTCGTGCCCGGCGACGAGCAGCAGGAACGCCATGCCGAGGAGTTCGTCGGGCGCGAGACGGTCGCCACCGTCGCCGCCCTGGCCGTCCTCGCCGTCCTCGCCCTCGGAGTCGTGTGCACGAACGAGGGCGTGCAGGAGGTCGGCGTCCTCCCCGGGGGCGAGGTGGCGCCTGTCCTCGATGAGCCCGGTGAGGTATTCGGTCATCGCGGTCGCGCCGGCCACCGCGGCCTCGGCGTCGGTGATGGCGACGATCGCGCTCGACCAGCGGTGGAACGCGTCGCGGTCCGCGGCCGGGACGCCGAGGAGTTCGCAGATGACGGTGATCGGCAGCGGGAAGGCGTACGCGTCGACGAGATCGGCGCCGCCGGCCGGGGCCATGGCGTCGAGGAGTTCGGCGGAGATGCGCTGAACGCGCGGCCCCAGCCCGGCGATACGGCGAGCGGTGAACTGCCGCGAGACGAGCGCGCGCAGCCGGGTGTGATCGGGCGGATCGACCTGGAGCATGTTGCGGCCGATCGCGTAGCCACCGTCGCTGTCGAACTCCGAGGAATGCCGGATGTCGTTGCGCAGCCGCGTGTCGCCGAGCGCGGCGCGTACGGCGTCGTACCCGAGAACCAGCCAGACCGCCTCGCCACCGGGCATCCGTATGCGGCGGACGGGGCCTTCGGCGCGGAGCGCCTGATAGGCGGGGTACGGATCGGCGAAGAAGTCGGGGGCGGCGGAGGTGAGTTCGGTGAGGTGGTCTGCGCGCATGGTGACTCCCTGGGTAATCGGGGATATCTCCCCGTTTCCTCTCGAACCGAGCCTACCAAGAACCGGGGACAGCTCCACGCTTCGGCCCCGGATGGCCCCCGGGAGTCCCTAGCAAGCGCAGTGGGCGGCTCCGACCGGCGCCGTCAACGGGTCGGCCGCGCGCCGCACCACACCGTTCTCGCCCTCGACCGGGAACCCCTCACAGATCCAGTACTCGACCCCGCCGATCATTTCCTTGACGTGGTAGCCGAGTCGGGCGAGGGCGAGCGCCGCGCGGGTCGCACCGTCGCAGCCGGGCCCCCAGCAGTAGGCGATGACCGGAACCGCGGCGTCCAACAGGTCCTGGGCGCGGTCCCGAATCTCGGCGGTCGGCAGGTGCACCGCACCGGGCACATGCCCCTGCGCCCAGGCTTCGTCCCCGCGTGAGTCGACGAGCACGAAGCCCGGGTCGCCGGACTCCAGCGAGGCGTGGACATCGGACACGTCCGCCTGGAAGGCAAGACGTGCGGCGGAGAAGTCGGCCGCTTCGGCGGGTGCCGCCGGCGGCACCCGCAAGGCGGCGCTGATCTGGGTCTTGGTCATGTCCTGGACGCTACGCTCCGCGCCCCTTACCCAGAACCCGAGATCAATGGTCCTGCCTGCCCCTCGCCGTGGAACTCGTGGTATCAATCCGGCATGGCCGCTGATTCCCTTGACGCCACCGATATACGCATCGTGGAAGCCCTGCAACGCAACGGGCGCGCCAGCTACGCCGAGTTGGCCCGTAGCGTCGCCATGTCCCCGAGCGCCGTCACGGAACGAGTCCGACGGCTGGAGGAGAGCGGAGTCATCTCCGGCTACTCCGCCACCGTGAGCCCCGAGGCCCTGGGGCTCGACATCCTGGCTTTCGTCCGCCTCCGCTACCCCACCGGCAACTACAAGCCGTTCCACGACCTGCTCGACACCACACCTGAGATCGTGGAGGCCCACCATGTAACGGGCGACGACTGCTTCGTCCTCAAGATCGTCGCTCGCTCGATGCGCAACCTGGAACTCATCACGGGCCGCATCGCCGCCCTGGGCTCCGTCACCACGAACGTCGTCTACTCCAGCCCGCTTCCAAGCCGCTCGGTCACGGCGGTCGTGTCCCAGAGCCCACCCGTCGCGAATTGATGATCTAGGGCTCGGCCGGATCGTGGGTGATCAAGTCTCCCGGCTGACACCGGAGGACATCGCAGATCCTCGACAGGGTCGAGAAGCGGATGGCCTTGGCCCGCCCGTTCTTGAGCACGGACAGGTTGACGACGGTGATGCCCACCTGCGCGGACAGTTCGATGAGCGTCATGCCGCGCTCGGCGAGGAGCCGGTCGAGGTGGACCTGGATCGCGTGGAGTTCCTCTTCGGGCATCAGATGGTCCCTTCGAGGTCCTCTCGCATGCGCACGCCCTCGCGCATGATCTTCCCCATGATCACTGCGGCGAGGCCGGCGAGGACGAGCTCCAGCGGCCCGGAGATCGTCGGCCCGGAACCCACGATCGGCACGATGCTCCCGACGAGCCAGGACTGCGACCAGCCCACGACGAGGCCGGCCAGCGGCGTGCCCAAGGTGACGAACCAGCCGAGAGCAGAGAGCCGTTGCGACACCGCGTCGGTGAACGGCCCCTGCAGCAGGACGGCCTTCAGCAGCCGGGAGAAGAGCAGCAGCGCGAGGGAGCCGAAGAGCAGCCAGGGCAGCGCGCCCCCGAGCTCGGCGGCGCGCTGCCCCACGGAGGGACTGTCCTGGCAGAGGGTCGCGGCACTGCTGAACATCTCCACGCCCTTGCCGATCGGCAGGTCGTCCGCCAGTGAGGCATTGCGCCAGAAGTCCGTCTGCACGCAGACCGCCCCGTCGTCAGCCATGTGTATGAAGCCCTTGCCGAAGAAGGCAAGCCCACAGAGCACCGCCAGCGCAAAGGTCACCGAGGCCAGAGTCCTCGTGAGTCGCGTGTTCATCGCATCTCTCCCCATCGATTTTCGATATGCCGAAGACTTGAGGAGCATATCGTTATTCGATGGGTTCTTGGCAATCACAGCCGGCGGTCGGGACCCCGCGCCGCGACTGCGCCTCTCACCGCGTCGGCCGTCGGCCTGCCCCGGCGGCGCCACGTGGTGATCGGACGAGAGCCCTGCCCGATGTCCGAGCAGGGCCCTTCACACCGCGGCTACTCCCGTACTCCCGCCGCTCCCGCTCCCGCTGCTACTCCCACTCCACCGTGAGCGTCGCCCCCGCCCCCGACCTGAGGAAGACGTACGCCGTGGTGGCGGGCGCCGAGGCGAGGCGGAGGCGGGCCTGTGTGATGCCGGTCGGGTTGACCGTGGTGAAGGCGGTGGAGGTCTTCGTTCCCGAGGTGAAGGCGCCGATCTCCGCCGCCTCGGCGGTCGAGGCCGGGGCCGACCAGTCGTCGGCGGCCGTCGCGCAGGTCGCTCCGAAGCAGCCGGTTCTGATGTCGACGACCAGGCGGTTGCCCGCCGCCCAGGGGTCGCCGGCGCCGCTCGCGCGCGTCACCGTCACGAAGGCGCGCTTCACGCGCGCGCCGTCCGGGAGGGACGAGGTGTCGAACGAGAAAAGGGCCCGGTTGTGCAGTCCGTCCGTACCCCGGCCGACCGCGACCCCGAGGCTTCCTTCGAGCGTGCCGACGGACGCACCGGCTCCGGTCGCGGACGCCTTCACGTAGCCGTCGTCCGCGGCCAGGCTCGGCAGTACGGCGCTCCCCGGGCCGGGTTCGGGCCCCGGGCCGGGGGATCCGGCGCCGTCCAGGTGCCAGAACTGGCCGATCCGGTACGAGGCGCACAGCCCGACGTCGAGGATGTACGCGCCCGCTGTGCCGCACTGCTCCGGTCCGGTGCCCGGGTCGACCGGCTGGCCGTGTCCCATGCCGGTCAGTGAGTAGGTCTCCACCACATCCCGTCCGGCGCCGTCGCGGTACACAGCGTGTGGATAACCGGCCACGGTGCCGGTGGCGTCGGCCGTCGCGTCCGTACCGTGGACGGCGGTCCACTGCTCCACCGTCTCCGTCAGGTTGGCCGGCACGACCGTCGTGTCCGTCGTCCCCTGCCAGACGGAGACCGTGGGCCAGGGTCCGCCGTAACCGGGATACGCGGCACGCACCTTGTCGGCCCAGGCCGACGGCGACAGGTTCGTCCCCGGGTTCATGCAGGAGTACGCGGCGATCACGCTGGTCGCGCACGCGTACGGCAGCCCGGCCACCGGCGCTCCGGCGGCGAAGACGTCCGGGTAGGAGGCCAGCATGACGTTGGTCATCGCGGCCCCCGCGGACAGCCCCGTCGCATAGACCCGGGCGGGGTCGCTGCCCAGTTCGCTCTTCATCCGGTCGGTCATCTGCTTGACCGACAGCGCCTCGCCCGAGCCGCGCGCGATGTCACCGGACTGGAACCAGTTGAAGCAGGAGTTGAGGTTGTTGCCCGACTGCTGCTGGGGCAGCAGCAGCGCGAAGCCCCACTGGTCCGCCCACTTCGTCCAGCCGGTCTCGGTGTCGTACGCCGCGGCCGACTGCGTGCAGCCGTGCATCGCCACGACGAGGGGCCGTCCTGCGGGCAGGCCGTCCGGGACGTAGCGGAACATTCGCAGATTGCCGGGGTTCGTACCGAAGCCGGTCACTTCGGTGAGCGTCGCGGCCCGCGCCTCGGGGACGAACCCGGGGCCGCCCGCGCCGAGCAGGGCGACGAGCAGGGCGAGCAGCATCCCCGCCGTGGTCAGCCGTCGCGGCGCGGTCAGCCGTCGCGGCGTGCTCCTCGACGACGTGCTCTTCGACGACGTGCTCTTCGACGACGTGCTCTTCGATGACGTCCTTCGTTTCGCCTTACCTCGTAGGGCAGTTCGCTTCGTCCAGGTGCTCTCCCGCATGGCGGCTCCTTCGCGGCGGTCCCTCGTGCCCGTCTCCCTTGACGGGGTACGGACACTAGGGGCGCGCTCGGGCCGGGCAGCACGGCCCGGACCGCCATCAATCCCGCGGAGACGTGGGCTCCGGCCACATGGACAACACCTGAGCGGTACCGGCCGTACCGGCCCTACCCTTCGCCCGTCCCGCCCCCAGCTCCGGCCGCTCCCGGATCCCGAATTCGCGGCGCAGAGCCGAAAGAGCCGCGAGATAGCCGGACATGCCATGGACACTGGGCCCCGGCGGAGTCGACGCCGAGCAGAGATAGACCCCGGGCAGCGGAGTCCGGTAGGGGTCGAGCCGCGGGGTGGGGCGCAGCAGCGACTGCTTGAGGGTCATGGCCCCGCCGCCGATGTCCCCGCCCACGTAGTTCGGGTTGTACGCCTCGTACGAGGCGGCCGAGATCCCGCGCTGGGCGACGATGGTGTCGGTGAACCCCGGCGCGTAGTGCTCGATGCGCGCGCGCACCATCTCCAGCGGATCGGTGTCGTCGCCGTTCGGTACGTGCGCGTACGCCCATACCGGCCGCTTGCCGGGCCTGGCGCGTCCCGGGTCGGTGGCCGCCGGGTCGACCAGCAGGACGAAGGGTTCGGACGTGGCGATGCCCCTGGCCGTCAGGGTCTCCTGGCGGAACATCTCCGCCTGGGTGCCCGCGAGATGGACCGTACCGGCCTTGCCGACCTCCGGGTTGGCCCACGGGATCGGTTCCGACACCAGGAAGTCGGCCTTCGCCGCCCCCGGGCCGTAGCGGAACGCGTCGAGCCGGCGCCGGTAGCGCGCGGGCAGCCGGTCACCGGCGATCGCGGTGAAGCCCTTGGGGCCGGTGTCCAGGAACACCGCCTTCGCCTCGCCGAGTTCCCGCAGGTCTCCGATGGGGCGGCCGGTGTGGAACGTACCGCCGTGCGCGGTGATGTCGGCGGCCAGCGCCTCCGCGATACGGGCGCTCCCGCCGCGCGGCACCGGCCAGCCGGTGCCGTGTGCGAGATGGCCGAGCAGCAGGGCGACCCCGGCCGAGGCGAGGGTCGGCAGTCTGCCGATGGAGTGCGCGGCGACACCCGCGAGCAGGGACTTCGCCCGCTCGCCGGCGAACCGCCCGGCGGCGAGCGGAGTCCCGTGCGCCAGCGCCCTGGTGGGGAGGAGCAGCGGGGCCAGCACATCGCGCGGCAGCCCGCGCCCGCCGGAGAGGATCAGATCGACGATGCCCTCGCTGTGGTCGAGCAGGGGCGCCATGAGCCGGCGCCAGCGCCGTCCGTCCGGGCCGAGGTGCTCGCAGGTGGCGTCGAGGTCGCGGTAGGCGAGCCCGGCGTCACCGGCGTCGAGGGGGTGCGCGTAGCTGATCTCGGGGTGGAGCAGCTCGACCCCGCGCGCGCCGAGGTCGAACTCGCGGAAGAAACGCGAGGCCGCGGCCATCGGGTGCACGGCGGAGCAGATGTCGTGGACGACGTCGTCGTCGAAGAGGGGCTCGGTGCGCAGCCCTCCGCCGATGGTGTCCCTGGCCTCGTAGAGCTCGACGGCGAGGCCGGCCCTGGCGAGCGTGACGGCGGCGGCCAGACCGTTGGGCCCGGTCCCGACGACGACGGCGTCCGCGGTCATTCGGCGACCTCCGGGTCTCTTGTCACGGCGACCTCCGGGTCCCTTCGCACACGACCTCCGGGTCTCTTGTCACGCCGCGACCTCCTGGTGCCTGGAGAGCCGCTGGTACAGATCGTCCGTCGTGGTCAGTTCCGTATGGGTGCCGGTCGCCCGTACACCGCCCCGGTCGAGCACGATGATCTGGTCCGCCTGCGTGATCGTCGAGATCCGGTGGGCGATAGCGATCACCGCGCAGGTGCCGGAGATGGCGGTGATGGTGTCCCGCAGCGCGTCCTCCGCCTCGCTGTCCAGATTGGCGGTGGCCTCGTCGAGCAGCACGATCTCCGGCCGTTGCAGCAGCGTCCGCGCGATGGCCAGGCGCTGCTTCTGACCGCCGGACAGTCCGGCGCCGCGCTCGCCGAGTTCGGTCTCCAGGCCCTCGGGCAGGGCTCTGATCACCTCGCCCAGATGGGCCATGCGCAGCGCGTCCGCGATGTCCGTCTCGCTCGCGTCGGGCGTGGCGTAGGTGAGGTTCTCGCGGATGGTGCCGCGCATCAGGCTGTGGTCCTGCTCGACGTAGCCGATCTGGCCGCGTATCTGCTCCAGCGGCATGGTCGCCGTATCGGTCCCGCCCATCAGGACGGTGCCGGAGTCCGGCCCGTAGAAGCGTTCGATGAGCTGGAAGACGGTGGTCTTGCCCGCCCCCGAGGGGCCGACGATCGCGGTGAGGCCCTGGTCCGGGACGGTGAAGGACACCTTGTCGAGGACGGCCTCCTCGCTGCCGGGGTACGTGAACGAGACGCGGTCGAAGACGATCGCGTGACCCCGGGTGGCGACGGGAGCGGCGTCCGGGTCGAGTTCCTCCTGCTCGATGGCGGCCAGTTCACCGATCCGGTCCAGGGACGCGCGGCCCTGCTGGAACTGGGCGATCGACATGAACAGCATCACCAGCGGCGACACCAGATAGAAGAGATACATGATGAACGAGGTCAGGTCCGCGGGCGGCATCGCGCCGGTCGCCACCCGGGCCATCCCCCAGGCGATGACGACCGTCAGGGCGACCTGCGTACCGACGTTCATGGCGGGCGTGAGCATCGCGGACAGCGCCGAGACCCGGACCCCGGAGCGGCGCGCCTTCTGCGCGAAGCCGGTGATGCGCTCGGTCTCGCGGTCCTCGGCGCGCGACGCCTTGACGGTGCTCATCGCGCCGAGCACCCGCATCAGCGCGGAGCCGAAGTCGCTGGTGTCCTCGCGGTTGATGACCGCGACCTTCCGCACCCGGCGGGCCAGCAGCAGCGACACGACGCTGGCGAGCCCCAGGCACAGCAGGGCCGCGGCGAGGAGCAGCGGATCGATCCACACCATCAGCGCGATGCCGCCCAGCACCATGAATCCGCTGGTGACGATCTGCGCCAGCGCCTGCGCCATACAGATGCGCGCGAGCGAGGTGTCGGTGACCATACGGGTGAAGACGTCGCCCTGTTCCCAGCGCGCGAAGGCGGCGGTACGGGAGCGCAGCAGCCGCGCGGTCAGGACATGACGGATGTCGAAGACGATGTTCTCGCCGGCCCGGCCGATCGCGTAGGCGTGGGCGGCGGCGAGTGCCGCGTCCGTCACGAACAGCGCCGCCGCGAGCAGGATCGGTACGAGCAGTGAGCGGTCACCGGCGACAGCCTTGATCATCTCGCCGATGGCCAGCGGCTGCGCCAGTGTGGCCGCGGCTCCCAGGATCCCCAGGAGGGTGCCCGCCAGCAGGAGCACGCGGTGCCGGCGGGCTATCCCCCAGACGTTCACGCGTCGGCCTTGACGTAGACCGAGACGAACATCGGCACCTGCTCGCTGTAGGGCGCCTCGTCCCAGCTCGCGAAGCGCTGCTCGGGCTCCAGCCCGGCATCGCGCGCGTACGCGTCGACCTCGTCCGGGGTGGTGAGGCGGGACGCCTCGGAGCCGACGCGGGTGGTGCCGTCCGACTCGTACCAGATATGGGAGCAGAGCCAGATGGAGCCCTCGGGCAGCAGTGTGGAGTGGGTCTGGAGCCCGGTGCCCGGTTCGGGATATGGCGTGAAATAGGTGTCGCGGCTGCGCCCGTCGTGGAGCGCGAGGATGGCGGGCTTGTTGTGTGTCTCGATGACGAGCCGGCCGCCGGGCCGCAGCAGATCCGCCGCGCGCTGGACGGCCAGCCGCTGGTCCTCGGGGGTGAGCAGCATGGAGAGCGTTCCGCAGACGCAGTACACGAGGCCGTACCGCTCGTCGGAGGTGTATGTACGGATGTCTCCGTGGACCGGCTCGACCTCGGCGGCGTCGGGCTCGGCGCGCAGCGCCGCCAGCATCTCCTCGGAGGAGTCCACCCCGGTCACCCGTCCGACATGCCCCGACAGGGGTACGGCGATACGGCCGGTGCCGACGCCGAACTCCAGGGTGCCGGTGGAGTGATCGGGGTGGAGGTCGGCGATCTTCTTGGCGACCCCGGCCGCGGCGCCGTCCTTGGGGAACAGCCGGTCGTACCAGCCGTCGAACTGGCGGCCGTAACCTATGTCGGCTATCGCGTTCACTGATGACTCCTCTTCCTGTTCCTGTGCAGTTCCAGGCCGGCGGCGAGGACGAGAGCCGTGCCGATCCCGGCGGCGAACGGATAGTTGATGACGTCGCCGATCGCCAGGAACACCAGCACGGCGACGGCGGCGAGGGCGCAGAGAATGACCGGGGTCTTGTTCATCGGGGACTCCTCGGGTACTGCTGGTGCCGCCCCCCGTGGGGGGAGGGGCGGCAGTCGATGGCGGCCAGGGCCTCTCGGCCCTACCTCTTCAGGACGCCGATCGCGATGGCCGCGGCGATCGCGGCGCCGATCGCGAGGATGACGTACGCACCAACACTCATGCCTTGACCGCTTTCTTGATGTCTGATTTCACTGGCGTGTCCGTGTGGGGGTCCAACGGGGTGTACGGCGAGACGAACACGACCTCGGGGTCGTGACTCGCGTCGTACCCGGTGGCACGGGCCAGCGCGAACTGGAACCCCGTGATCCGCTGGACGTCCTCCTGCTCGTTGATCGTGGCCCGCAGATACTCGGTGAGCGTCCGGTAGGCGGAGGTCCGCACGATGACGGGGAACCCCTTGTCGATCACATGGAGGATCTCACTGCAGATGTCGAAGATCGCCTTTTCCGGCCGCCGCGTGGGGAACCAGACGATCTGGCGCATCTTGCGGCCGGCGATGACGTCGACGCCCTTCCAGGGGGAGGTCCCCCCGTCCGTGCCGCGGGTGCGGTAGAGGAAGTGGTAGTCGTGCATGGCCGGAGTCGGCGCGAAGAAACGCCAGTTGGGCAGCAGCGAGAAGGTGTCCTTCAGCTGGAGCCGGTTGAACAGCTGATTGGGGTGCTGGGTCGCGATCGTGCTGACCAGCATCACGGCCCCGGCGATGCGCCAGCCGGAGCCGGGCCCGGTGAACAGGTTCTTGCCGATCTCCCGCGGTGATGTGCTCACTTGGCCGCCCCCTCGTGCTCGTCCGTGGTCGCGTCGGTGCGCAGCCCGGCGTCGCAGAACGCGACGATGCGCTCCGTCACCTGGTGGGCGAAGCGGCTCTGCGTCAGCACCGTGTCGTGGTCGGCGCCCTCGATCACCACGACCTCCGTCCGCCGGCCCTCACCGCGGTGCGCCTCGGCCAGCTCGTTGTGCATCAGCAGCTGGTCGGGGTCCCGGTCGACGGTCTGCTGCGCGGAGACCACCAGCGCGTGGGTGTCCAGCGGCTCCAGCTCGCCCTCGAAGGCGCGGAAGTCCGCCTCCACCGCCGCCCATTCGCGGCGCCCGGCGTTCCACATCCGTACGTCCGTGTACTGCGCGAACGCCTTCTTGCGGTACGCCTCGGGCAGCGCGTCCACCCAGATGGGGCGGGACATCAGGATGCCGGTGCCGGCCCGCAGGAACCACACCATCTGGGTGAGGGACTCGCTCAGCCGCTTCGCGGTGTCGCTCTGCTGCTTGGAGCGGTTCAGTTCGTCGGGGTGGGAGGAGTCGAGATAGACGATGCCGTGCACCCGGTCCCCGAGCTGGAGCGCGGCGCGGCGGGCGAGTTCACCGCCGAGCGAGTGGCCGACGAGTATGACCCGGCGCTCCGGCGAGACGGTCCCCACGAGGTCGACCAGGTCGTCGACGGACTCGGCGAGGGTGTAGGGCGCGCCGGACTCGCGGCGGCTGCCGGCGTATCCGGCGCGGGCGTACGTCATGACGCCGTAGCCGGTCTCCTTGGCCAGCTTCTCCGTCACCCAGGAGAAGTGCTCGGAGGTGGCGACCATCCCGGCGGCGAACACCATCACGGGCTTGTCGGCGTCTCCCTGCGACATCACCTCGTACTGGAGCTCGTTGCCGTTGCGGGTGGTCAGGGTCCGAGTGGTGTGCCAGCCCTCCAGCGTACGGAGACGGCGCTGTACGGCGACCACACCGCCCACCGCGGCGGCGCCGGCCAGCAGGCTCGCGGCCGTCAGCGGCGCGCGGTTGTCCCGGCCCGCGACGGCGGGGTGGCCGCGGTGGATCGCGGTGTACGCCACCATCGGGTGCATGGCCACGAAGGAGGACACGAACCGCCCCAGGCCCATGAGGAACCCGTTGGTGACATGGAACGCGGCGGCGCTGGTGATCAACGGGCGGGCCAGCCGGCCGCCCGCGAGGTACACGAGGGGGAAGAGGCACTCCAGCGCCAGCACGCTGTGCGTGAGATAGCGCGAGAGCTGCGGATGGTCCTCTGTCCAGCGGAACATCGGCTCGTGGCCGTAGGTCCTGGTCCGCATGATCCCGCCGAGCGCGGACGCGTCCCGCCAGGGCTCGCCGAGCAGCTTCACCCAGCCGGACACCGCGTACGACAGGCTGGACTGGAGCGCGACGTACCAGATCAGGGCGTCCTTGGCCTCCGGCGACTTCACCAGCCGGGCGGCGCCGGTGGCGGTCTGCACGAGGATGGCCACCTGGTCGGACCCGTCGGTGCCGTAGCGGTGGCGCGGGTAGAGCAGCGCGGAGGTCGTGCCGAGGAAGAGGCTTCCGGCGCCGCGCCAGCGCGAGGAGCCGGGAAGCAGCATGCCCGCGCTGACGGCGGCGCGGGCGACATGGAGGGCGGTCGTCGTGCGGCGTCCGCTGACGGCGTGCAGCGCCTTCCGTACGAGGGGCGTCGAGGCGGCCTGGACGTCCTTGACGATGTCCCAGTCGTTGAGCCCGCCCTTGCGCAATTCCTTGCGCTGGGAGAGATATTCGATCGACGAGGTCAGTGTGGTGACCGCGGCCAGCCGTTCCGACAGGCCCATCGCCCCGTCCCGGGACACCGGCACAGGACCGAAGACTGCCGAAGCGATCCTTCGTGCGAATCTCACAGGGTTCCTTTCAAAACCGCCCTGGGGACGGCTCCCGTAGAGTGGATAGGGTTCTGCCGGGCCAGAACGCATCTCTGGCCCGGCAGAATTGCATTCAGGTACTGCCTGTGACTAGAGCTGTGTGGCCGGGGCCGAACCGCCGCCGCGACCGAGCTCAAAGGCACCGATGACGGCGGAAGAGACCGCCACGCCGCCCAGGAACGCACCCGGGGTGGCCAGCACCGGGGTGGCGTCGGGGAATACCTTTCCCTCTGCCGGAATGTCCATCTCGTTCACTGCCTCGATGATGTTGTTCATGCTTTTCCTCCTACCAACAGTTCGATTTGGTGAATGAATGAGCGGTTCCGCGCAGGTGGTGTGAAACCACCGGCGAGAATGTTTAGCCGACAGCCTTGCCGACGGCGTACGCGCCACCGACGAGGGTCGCGCCACCGACGAACGCGCCGACGACCTTGGCGCCACCGATGGCGGCGAGGGCGGCGGCCGGGGTCGCCAGAACCGGGCTCTGCTCCGCGTTGGACTCGCCCTGGTCGATGGTGCCGAGGTCCAGCTTCTCGTTGAAGTACGAGACGATCTCCACCATGAGATACTCCGCTTTCTGCTATGTGTTGGATGCACACGTTCCACGTGCTGGATACGCATGGAGGACGCACGCACCGAAATCCGGCCACAAAAGAGACCGATACCGGTCAATTGGTGGCTCTCGGTGCGTTATACGCGGGTAAACCTCCGCGACTACAGCGGCGATCCCCCGTGCTGTGCGGTTGGATGAAAGCACCCGCGCCAACAAGGCCAGTATGACGTAGGTCACAGTGCCATTCGGAATGGGATCGTCCGTCTTCTGACATGTGTCACAAGTCGATATGACGTCCGTCATCCGAGGCCATGACAGTTCTCATCGGGGTGGACGTCATTCATCGGGGACGATTTCGCCCATGGATGCCAATGGAGCAGAAAATGTGATCGAGGTCACAGATCTTTGGCGGCGATATGGGCCCGATGACAAGCGTGGCTTCGCCGCCGTTCGGGGCGTCAACTTCTCAGTTCCGAACGGCGAAATCTTCGCTCTGCTCGGGACAAACGGCGCAGGAAAGACCTCTACGGTCGAACTCCTCGAAGGGCTCGCCCGCCCCACCGGTGGCAGTATTCGCCTTTTCGGCGCGCACGATCCCTTTACCGACAGGAAGCACACCCGGCCGCGGACGGGTGTCATGCTCCAGCACGGCGGATTCGCCACCGACCTCACGGTCGACGAGACGGTCCGTATGTGGGCATCCGTCACCACCGACCCGCGCCCCGTCGCGGAGGCCACCGAGATGGTGGGGCTCGGGCACCGCGTCGACGTCACCGTCAAGAGCCTGTCGGGCGGCGAGAAAAGGCGCCTCGACCTCGCCATGGCCACCCTCGGCCGGCCCGATCTCCTCTTCCTGGACGAGCCGACGACCGGAATGGACCCGGAGGGCCGCCACGACACCTGGCGGATCATCGAGCGGCTCAACAACGACGGCGCCACCATCGTCCTGACCACGCACTACCTGGAAGAGGCCGAAGGGCTCGCCGACCATCTGGCCATCATGCACCAGGGCGAGATCGCGGCATCCGGAACGGTGCCCGAGATCGTCGCCGCCCACCCCTCGACCCTCAGCTTCCGCCTCCCGCCGGGGCTCGGCACCGACGATCTCCCCTCGACGGACGATCTGCGGGCCACCGTCACCGCCGGCAAGGACGGCCGGATGGAGCTGTCCACCGAGGACCTCCAGCACACCACGACCGAAGTCCTGTTCTGGGCCCGCCACAAGGGCATCGACCTGAAGGAACTCGACGCCAGCTCCGCCTCCTTGGAGGAGGCGTTCCTGCGCGTCGCCCGGACCGCCACGAGGGGCACCGAATGAGTACCGCCGTCGCACATCTCACCGCGCTCAGCCGGGTCGAGCTGAGCCTCTTCGCCCGGAGCAAGACCAACCTGTTCAACGTGCTGGTCATCCCCGTCCTGATCACCATGGGCACGACCACCTTCATGGACCAGTACGACCTGGCGGGCGCGGGCCTCGCCATGGGCCAGGTGATGATCTCCACCTCCGCCGGCATCGTCCTGGTGATGGCCCTGTACGCGCCGCTGACCGGCGTCTACGTGCTGCGCCGCGAGGACCACCTCCTCAAGCGGCTGCGCACCGGAGAGGTCCACGACAGCGTCATCCTGGCCAGTCCGGCCGTCCCCATGATCGTGGTGGCCGTCGTCCAGTTCGTCGTGATCGCCGCGGCGGTCTCGGTCATCGCCGGTCTCGGCGCACCCGCCGCGCCGCATCTGGCACTCCTCGGCATCGTGCTGGGCGCCCTCCTGATCACCGCCGCGGCCGCGCTCAGCACCGCCGTGGCGCGCACCGCGGAGAGCGCCCAGGGAGTCAGCACGATGGGCTTCCTCTTCCTCCTGCTGACTTCGGGCACCCTTATTCCCATGGGTGTTCTGCCGGACATTTTCGGAGACGTCCTCGGGTACTTCCCGCTCACACCCGCTATCAGCCTGGTCCAGTCAGGCTGGACCGGAGAAGATGCGGGACTGGGCTCCACACTCATCAGGGTCGCGACGATCGCCGCCTGGACCGCCTTGGCGGCCTGGGGCGTCCGGCGCTGGTTCCGGTGGGAGCCCAGAGACTGACAGCATGTCCAACGGGGAAGAGGAAGCGAAATGGGGACCTCGCTGCACCGGACCAACGTGCACAAGGCCACGGTCTACACACGTTGGATGCTCTGTTCCATGCCCTGGCTCCTGCTCGCTTCCCTCCTCTGGCCGTTACTGGCACAACTGCAGCGCGGCGGTGCGCCGACCTCGGCCGTGGGCCTGGCGGCCGCGCTCACAACCATCCAGGGGATCGGCGCGACCACGGCCGTGGCCTACGGCATCGGACGGCACGTCCTCCCGATACCGCTGCTGCTCGGGATCGCGGCGCTCACCGTCGTCCAACTCGCGCTGATGCCCTACCTGTACGACTCGGAATGGCTGACCGGAACGCAGTCGATCGCCACGCTGTCGGTCGTCCTGGCGCTGCCGCTCGCCTTCGCCCTGTCGCCCACGGCCGATCTGCGCCTCTACGCGGGCGCCGCGCTCGCCGAGACCGCCGCCGCCGCGATCGTGAGTCTCTCTCTCGATCCGCGGATGGCCCTGCCCGTCGTGACCGTCACCGCGACCGGATGGGCGGTCATCGGCCTTCTCATGCACTCCTCCGTGTGGTTCCTGGCCGTCATGTGGCAGCTGGACGCGGCCCGGGAATCACAGGCCCGGCTGGTGGTGGCGGAGGAGCGGCTCCGGTTCGCCCGCGATCTCCACGATGTGATCGGGCGGAACCTGTCCGTCATCGCGCTCAAGGGCGAACTGGCCGCCCGGCTCACCCAGCACCCCAAGGCGCAGGCGGAGATGGTCGAGGTACAGCGCCTCGCGCGTGAACTGCACAAGGAGATCAGGGACGTCGTACGGAACTACCGCACCACCGACCTGGAAGCCGAACTCGACGGCGCCCGCGCGGTCCTGGAAGCGGCCGGCACGACCTGCGTCATCCAACACGCCCCGCCGGCGGGCGGCTTCGGGGAGAAGACCCAGATCGCGCTGGGATGGGCCGTCAGAGAGGCCGTCACCAACGTACTGCGGCACTCCCACGCCACCCACTGCACCATCACCGTGGACCGCAGCGACGGAGCGGGAACCCAGCTCCAGGTGACCAACGACGGTGCCACGCCCGGCAGCGGTTCCGGGCAGGGGACCGGGCTGGACGGGCTGACGCAGCGGCTCACGCCCCTCGGCGGCGACCTCTGCCACGGCTTCGGGCCGAAGAACACCTATCGCCTCACTGTGCACATACCGAACGGGGAATCGTAATGATCCGGGTCCTCCTCGCCGATGACGAACACCTCATCCGCGGCGCGCTGGCCGCACTGCTGACCTTCGAACGCGACCTGGAGGTCGTCGCCGAAGCCTCGACCGGCCCGGAGGCCGTGGCCATGGCCCGCCATCACAAACCCGATGTCGCCGTGCTCGACCTCCAGATGCCCGGCAAGGACGGCATCACCGTCGCGGAAGATCTCAGCCGCAGCCTGCCCGGCTGTCAGACACTGATCGTCACCAGCCACGGTCTGCCCGGCCATCTCAAGCGCGCGCTGGCCTCCGGGGTGCAGGGCTTCGTCTCCAAGACCGTCTCCGCGCAGGAACTCGCCTCGATCATCCGCAGCGTCCACGGCGGCAGCCGCTACATCGACTCCACCCTGGCCGCCGACGCCATCAGCGCCGGTGACTCGCCGCTGACCTCGCGGGAAGCCGATCTGCTCACGCTGGCCGCGGACGGCGCGCCGATCGAGGACATAGCGGAACGGGCGGCGCTGGCACAGGGGACCGTACGCAACTACCTGTCGGCGGTGACCACCAAGCTGGGGGTGGAGAACCGGCACGCGGCCGCGTATCTGGCGCAGCGGCGCGGCTGGATCTGAGCGAGCGGTACGGGCCCGCTTCGAGCGAGCGGTACGGGCCCGCTTCGCGGGCGGTACGGCCCGCCGACGGGCCCACCCGTCTCCGTTCGTCGGTCGTCGGAGTTCGTCCGGCGTACGGAGGCGGTCGCGCGCCGCTCGGGCACACGACCGCCGGGGAGTACGGGACGGCGCGGTCGTGTCAGCCGGTCGCCGTGACCGCCACGATCGCCGTCGTGGCGACCATCGCCGTCAGCGCTGTCTCCGCCGCGTCGATGATGCTCCGGATGGCGGGCGACGACCACTGGCCCTGGGCGATCTCCGCCATCCGCGACTCGACCGCGCGCGCGTTGCCGTCCGGGAACGCCAGCTTGTGCAGCTTCGCGCCGTGGAGCAGGGCCACCAGCCCGGCCGTACGGTCGTCGGGGGTCCCGCCCCGGAGCACCACCTCGTCGAGCCGCTCCCGTACCGACGCCTCGGCCGAGCCGTCCACCTCCGGATAGCGGCGCACGGGGAAGAGCCCGAGCACCTTCTTGGTCTCCTTGCGGACCAGGCCCTTCTCCACGAGACCGTCCGTCGCGCCGGACATCGCCGGCTTCCTCAGATGGTGCATCCAGTCCTTGACCTTGCCGGGCTTGTCGTACCCGGCGATGTCGGCGAGCGCGGCATCGAGGCCGGGCACACCGAGCGGCGCGGGATCGCGGACGGAGACCACCTCGTCGGTCACCTCGATCCGCTCGGCCAGCGCGAGATCCACGAGGGACGCCGCCGCGATCGCCCAGGCGACCTTCGCCGGCTCCTTCTCGTAACCCCAGGTGTCGTCCAACGACAGCAGTAAGAGCTCTTCGCCCAGCGTGGTTTCCATATCTGTTGCCTCTCCGGGCGCCGTGGGGGGTAAACGCGTTCAGCGAACGGGCCGCGCCACCCGTCGATCCGGCCCGGCCGACTCCGTCAGCGATACGCCGGCCGACGGGGTGTTGGACGCCTTCACGAGATAGTGCGGGCGCCGCTTCACCTCGTAATAGATGCGCCCGATGTACTCGCCGACGATCCCGATCATCGATATCTGCGCCCCGGCCAGCGCGGTGATGACCACCAGGAGCGTCGCGTATCCCGGGGTGTCGACGCCTCGCGTCAGAACTCCGCCCACGATCCACACGGCGTACGCGGCGGCGATCACCATCAGGGTGACACCGAGATGGACGGCGGCGCGCAGGGGTTTGTTGTTGAAGGAGAGCAGCCCGTCCAGACCGTAGTTGACGAGTTTGCCGAAGCTCCATTTGCTGGTGCCCTCCTCGCGTACGGCGTTCTCGTAATTGAACGTCGTGCTGGGAAAGCCCACCCACGCGAAGAGGCCCTTGGAGAAACGGTTGTACTCGGTGAGGGCCGTGACGGAGTCCGCCGCCCGGCGCGAGAGCAGCCGGAAATCCCCCACCCCGTCCACGATCTCCACATCCATGAAGCGGTTGATGAGCCAGTAGTAGAGCCGCGCGGTGAGGGTTCTGGTGACCCGGTCCCCCTTCCGGGTGCGCCGGGCGATGACTTGGTCGTATCCCTCAAGGTGCAGTTCCACCATGCGCGGAATGAGCTCCGGCGGATGCTGGAGGTCCGCGTCCATGATCACGAGCGCGTCACCGGCGGCGTGCTCCAGACCGGCGAGCATCGCGGCTTCCTTGCCGAAGTTGCGGCTGAAGGAGATATAGCGGACGCGCGGGTCCTGGTCGGCGAGTCGGCTGAGATGGAGCAGTGTTTCGTCACTGCTGCCGTCGTCCACGAAGACGAATTCGAACGACACGTCGAGGTCGGAGCCGCGGTTGAGCGCGGAGGTCTCTTCGGTGACGCGCTCGTGGAAACGGTCGATCACCGCTTCCTCGTTGTAGCACGGAACGACGACGGAGATCAGCATGGTGCTCCCTGACGGGTCTTTCGCCGCGACGACCGTGCCTGCCGGACGCTGTGGGCGATGAGGACGAGAAGGATGAGAAGGGAGGCTCCTCCGACCAGCGCGCCGATGCGCAGGCCCGGGGGCCGGAAGTCGCAGCGGACGGTGGTCGGGGCCGAGGAGCCGGCGAGCGGTACGGCGATGAGGCCGAGGTAGGAGTCCGCGGGCCGCTGCTCCGAGGCGCCTGCGGCGCACTGCCAGCCGGCGATACGCGGAACGGCGAGCACCGCGGTCCTCTTGGTGCCCGGGGGCAGTTCGGCCGTCACGGAGTGGCCGGAGACGTGGACCTCGGTGGCTCCGGTGGTCTTGAGACGCTCCACGGACTCGCTCAGGCGGCCGGTGTCCAGACAGCCGAGAGCACCGTCCTGGACGGTGCCGGCCTTGTCGGGGCTGAGTTCGACGGTGACGCGGCCGGAGGACGGGACGGTGCCGAGCGGCTGCACCGAGGCGATCTTGGTCACGGGGTTGTCGGCCCGGAACCGGCCCACGGGGGCAGCGGACTCGGCGCCCGAGGCCGCCGGGGAGGCCGTCGCGGACGCCGCGTCCATCAGGCGCGCGGTGCCCGAATAGTGCGGTGCCCACAGCTGCGCCTCGCTGCCCGCCGGACAGGACGCGGTGATCCGGGCGGTGTCACCGCCGCTCGTCGTGACGGGCTGGATCCGGGGCACCGTATAGACCTGGGCGCCGAGCAGCTTCTCCTGGTTACCGAAGGCCGAGGCCCCGAACCTCGGTACGGGACCGGCGGGGCGGACGGTGACCAGCGGCGGCACCTCCCGCCGTGTGACGAACGGAGCGCCGCCCCCCTGAGGGTTCCAGTTCTGGTGCGGGTCGGGAGGGGAATGCACCCGTGCGCCCACGGAGAAGAGGACGTCCGTGACCGGGTTGTCCAGGCTCTGCACCGACCGTCCCCGCGAGGTCCAGCCGCCGCCGAGCGCCGTGAGCGTACGGCTGAGCACATCGGCGGTCAGGCTGCTGTAGTACTGGGCGCCCTGGCCGCCGACGAGCAGCGGGTCGTTCCCGACGGTCTGCTCACGGCCCGGTTCGGTGCGGTAGCTCGGCCAGTCGTCCGCCTGCGCGACCGCGTCGCGCTGATCGCTCTGCCGCGCGCCCCAGGGCGCGTAGTCGTCCGCGTGAGCCAGCCTCAACCGGTCCGCGAGGGCCGCGGTCCCCGCGGACTGGCCCAGTTGGACGGTGATCAGCAGGGCCGCGCAGCAGGCGACGACCGCCCGTGGACGGCGCCGGCCGGCGGCCAGGAGGACCAGCACGACGGCCCCCGAGGCGGCGCCCACCAGCGCGATCGGGATCGACCACCAATACACCAGACCGCTGACGCTCGCACCGGCCACGATGAGCGCCAGCACTCCGCTCGCGGCCAGGAGCGGACGACGGCCGGGAACCCCGTGGGCGAACGAGCACCACGCGGCGATCACCAGCAGCCCGCACAGGACGAACACCTGCCGGAAGGCGCTCCCGTTGGGGGTGCTGAACGCGTTCCAGACCAGATGGGTGGGCCCCCACTGGAACGACACCGCCACCCCGACCACGAGCACCGTCAGCACCCGGCGCACCCGGCGCGGCACCGCCGGGTTGAACGGCAGGGTGAGGGCGAGCAGCAGCGCCGCGGTGTTCACGTAGACGCCCGGACTCCCGAAGCTGTACGTGGTGGGCAGCATTCGGGCGAACACGTCGGTCCAATGGGCCGAGGAGAACACCGTGGTCCGGCCCGGGTACGCGTGCCGCGTCCCGAGGTAGATGACGAACACCACCGGCGCGGCGAGGCCCATACCCAGCACGGTGGTCAGGGCGGCCCGCCGCAGCACGACGAGACGCTCCCGGACGGAGTGCGAGTCGGCCAGCAGCCGAGCGAGGAGCAGGAGTCCGGCTCCGAGCGTGGCCATGTACGCGGTGTAGAAGTTGGCGGTCCAGGCGACCGCGACCACCAGCACACCGAGCACCTGGCGACGGCCGGCCGTCGCCCACTCGCCCACCAGGCAGAGCAGCGGGAAGGCGATCAGCCCGTCCAGCCACATCGTGTTGTACACGCCGTCCGAGAGGGCCCACCCGCACAGGGAGTACGAGGCGCCCAGCGCCCCCGCGACCCACCAGCGCCCGGGGCGCAGCCGAAGCAGCAGCCAGGCCATCGCGGCACCGGCCGCGGCCAGTTTCGCGACGGTGATCACATAGACCGCGAGATCGATCTCGTCCCGTGGGAAGAGCGCGACCAGCGGGGCGAAGGGGCTGGTGAGGTACGTACCCAGATCGGGCAGCAGGCTGGAGCCGAAGCCGGACCGCCAATTGACGAACAGATCGCCGTCGGCCCTGCCGTGCAGCAGGTCCCACAGATAGGCGTGGTACGGAACGTACTGGTTGCCCAGATCGTTCACGCTGCGGGTCCGTGGGCCGAACGGAAAGACACGCGCGATCGCGTCACCGGCACACAGCGCCGTGGCAGTGATCAGGGCGGCCAGGCACGCGGCGCGGCTGATTGGTTTCACACTGAGCTCTGTCCCCTGAAACCATGGCGTTGCGGTGATATAGAGCACATACGACGTCAACACCGCGCCCGCGCCGCCACGCGTCCGGGAGTCCGAGGCCGATCCGCTGTCGGAATTCCCTGACGAGGGGTCATAATGGGACGCGTAGCCCTTCGTGCATCCCCCGTCGCGAAGGGCTACACCTCTTGGCCGCGGCCGGATCGCTGCCGCGCAGCCCCGCAGGACGCACCGGACCGGCAGCCGGCAACGGGCCTCGGAACAAGGGAGCTTCCCCGGGGCCCCCAGGGCGAACCGGGGAGCACTCCCCGCTTACTGGTTCCACGGTAACATCTGAATCGGGGAGCTCTCCACGCTTTCCTTGGAAGGGTGGTCATGGGAGACAGCGAGCGGAAACCGGCGGCGAAACCGGCGCCGCTGCGGCGCGACGCCCAGCGCAATCGGGAGTCGCTGATCGCCTCCGCCCGGGACGTCTTCGCCGAGCAGGGGCTCGACGCGTCGCTGGATGAGATCGCACGTCGCGCAGGCGTCGGCAACGCCACTCTCTACCGGCACTTCCCCGACCGGGCCGCGCTCATCGAGGCCGTCTTCCACGAGTCCCTCGGTGAGACGCAGCGCGCCGGTGAGGAGGCGCGGCTGAGTGACGACGCGTGGGCCGGGCTCACGACGTATCTCTCGTCGATCTTCGCGGGACTGGCCGCCGACCGCGGGGCCAACGACCTGATGACCACCGGCGTACGGGGCGTGCCCTCACTCGAAGCCCTCCATGCCGAGAACAGGGAGACCGTCGGTCTCCTTCTCGCGCGCGCCCAGCGGCAGGGGACGATGCGCCGCGACATCACCACCGAGGACCTGCTCTTCAGTCTGGCCGCGCTGGGCCGCGCCGTACCCGCCCTGACCACTACGGCCCCCGACGCCTGGCGCCGCTATCTCGCCCTTCTCCTCGACGGCCTGCGCGCGGAACCCGCCGTACCCGCCGTACCGCTTCCCGCACCACCCCTCACCCTCGACCAACTCGGCGGCGTCCTGCACGAACTGGGCCCGCACCGCGCCCGCTAGGGCGTGGCGGACGGGACGGACGAAACCGGACTGTCGGTCGCGTACTGCGCCGCCTGGATCTCGTACAGGCCGCGGAACACCTTCGGGCCGTCGACCTCGTCCGACAGCAGTTCCGCGAAGGTGCCGCTCTCCACGACCCGTCCCCGGTCCAGGACATGGATCAGATCCGCCGCCCGGACCGAGCCGAGCCGGTGCGTGATCAGGATGACCGTCTGGCCGGAGTCCGCCAGGCTGCGGATCTGCTCGAAGAGCTGCTGCTCCGCCTTGGCGTCGAGCGCCGAGGTCGGCTCGTCGACAATGAGGATCTGACCGGCGCGGTAGTGCGCGCGGCCGAGACCGATCCGTTGCCACTGCCCGCCGGACAGTTGGTGCCCGCCCTTGTACCCCCGGGCCAGCAGCGTCTTCCAGCCGCGCGGCAACTCGGCAATCAGCTCCTCGGCGCCCGCGTACCGTACGGCCTCGTCCAGCCGCTCCCGGCTGACCGGCGCGTCGGGCCGTCCGATGCTGACGTTCACCGTGGCGGTGAAGGGCCACCGGTAGAAGTCCTGGCCCACCACCGCGACCCGCGAGACCAGTTCCTGCCGGTCCGCCTCCGCCGCGTCGACCCCGTCCCACAGGATGCGGCCGGAGTCCGGCTGGTAGAGCCCGCACAACAGCTTGACCAGCGTGGACTTGCCGCTGCCGTTCTCCCCCACCAACGCGACGATCCGGCCGGCGGGGATGGTCAGACTGGCGCCGTCGAGAGCGCGCTTGTTGTCCTTGCCCTGGTAGGTGAAGACGACGTCCTCGAAGGTGATCTTCTCCGGCTTTTCGGGGAGCGGAAGCCCGCCGACCGGAATCCCGCGCTCGACGGCCTCCTCGCACAGCCGGTGCAGATCCCCGACGAACAGGCTCTCCTCATGCAAGTGGTTCACCTGGAGCACCAGATTCTCCAGGCTGGAGGAGCCGGTACGGATGGCGAGTACGGCGGTGCCGCCGACGGAGAGCGCCACCGCGCCGGTCCACAGCAGCCCGCCGAGCGTGGCGTACGCGGCGCCCGCCGCCAGCCCGGTCCATCCGGCGGCGATCAGCCCCGTACGGGCCGCGAGCCGGGCGAGCCTGCGCTGTTCCGCCTCCTGTGACCGCGACATCTCGCGGAAGTGGTGCAGCAGGAACGGTCCGACGTTGTGGACCCGTATCTCCGGCGCCGCCTCGGTGGAGATCAGCAGACGGCTGATCAGGCTCCCCGCCCGTGAGTGCTGCACCCACACCTGGAACGAGATGTAGCGGCGCCGCGCCATCGACAGGGCCGCCCAGGCGTTGGGCAGCGTCATCGCGATGAGCAGCGGCAGCAGCACGGGGTGCAGTACGGCGAGGACGCCGGCCGCGGCGATGAGCGACATCAGGGCGTTGAGGACGTTCTGGCAGTACTGCACCATCCGCCGGGCCGAACTGGCGCCGTACTGGGCGCTGTCGAGCAGCTTGTGGAACTCGTCGTCCTCGACCGCTTCCAGCTCGACGTTGGCGGTATGTGACAAGTACCGCTCGGTGGCGACCCGTTCGACCTTCGGCTCCAGCTGCCCCGTACCGGCCGTCGACAGGGCCCGCAGCACCGCGCCGGCCACCGCGGTCCCACCGGCGACGGCGAGCGCCGGGCCGGCGTGGGTGAGCCGCTCGGCGGTGGTGCCGTCGCCCAGGAGATGTCCGAGGACGCGGTTCACGGCGATCAGCCCGACCGCCTGGCTGACCCCCCGGCCGATCTCCGCGCAGGTCACCAGGCGCAGGGCGGTCCTGTCGGCCTCCCACGCCAGGCGGGCCGTCGTGGCGACCAGCCGTGGCAGCCGCGTAACCATGGACCGTAAGCTGAGCTGGAGGAAGGCGTCGTCATGTTTGTTCCAGCCCATGTCGTACCGCAGCGGCCCGCCGAACAGCATCTCCTCGGACTCGGACGACTCCACGCGGTCCGTGCCCGCCGTGCTTTCCGTGCCCGCCGTGCCCTCCGACTTGCTGGTGGTCTCACGGGTAGTGCGGGGTTTCCGTAGCAATGCCATGGCTGTTCGATGCCCAGGCCGAAGGGCGCTCACGGCAGCGAGCTCGGCGTGAACGGGGCACACCCGGCGCACATCCGGGGCCTGCGCGCCGGACCCACCCTGACGGGACGGTGGTGTCGTCGGCCCGCCCCGGCCGAGGCCGCGGCCGGGCGGTGTCAGTCCTCGGCGATCTGGCCCCGCACCACGACCACCGGGCACTTCGCGTGCTGCGTGACATGCAGGCTGACCGAGCCGAGCAGGGCCGCCTTGAAGCCGCTGTACCCACGGTCGCCGACGACCAGGAGGGAGGCGCCCTCGGCGCTGTCCAGCAGGACCTGCGCGGCGGGGCCGTTGACGACGCGGCGTTCGACCACGGCCGCGACATCCGCCTCCAGCGTCTTGTCCAGCGCCTCGTCCAGGATCTGCCAGGCCAGCTGCTCCGGTTCGAACTCCGGCGGCATTCCGGGCAGCATGCCCGCCCAGCCGGTGGCCGGGTACTCCCAGCCGATCACCGCGCCCACCTCGTCACCGGTCAGCTTCGCCTGCCGTACGGCCCAGCGCAGCGCCTTCAGTGAGGGCTCCGAGCCGTCGACGCCGACCACGATGGTGCCGCTCATGACATTCCTCCTGCTGATTGATTATTCGTGGTTGTGCTGTCTTCCCCGTGGGGCAAACCTACTTAAGGTTCGCGAGGAGGCGCTCGAAGGGAACCACTTCGTCCGCCTCGTCCACCTCGCCCGGGTTGCCCGGATCCCCCAGGCCGCCCAGGCCGTCGCTCTCGCCGGCCTCTCCGTTCGTCGCGGGTGTCAGCCCCCGCAGCAGCCGGGCGAACTCGCCACCGGCTCGGTTGATCCGGGCCGGCAGTCCGCCCGCGTACGCGTCGGCGCCGGCGCCCCAGTCGTCGGTCGCCGCGAAGACGGCCGTCGGCAGGGTGAGCGCGTGCAGATACGAGAAGAGCGGGCGCATCGCGTGCTCCACCACGAGCGAGTGGCGCGCGGTACCGCCGGTCGCGGCGAGCAGTACGGGCGTTCCAGTGAGCGCGTCCGGCTCGATCAGGTCGAAGAACGACTTGAACAGGCCGCTGTACGAGCCGGCGAAGACCGGGCTCACGACAATGAGCCCGTCCGCGCCGGTCACCGCCTCCAGCGCCGCGCTCAGCGCGGGCGCCGGGAAGCCGGTGACCAGGTGGTTCGCGATCTCGACGGCCAGATCACGCAGTTCGACGATCTCGATCTCGGCCTTCCGGTCCTCGGCGGCCAGTTCACGGCTGGTCGCCTCCGCCAGCCGGTCGGCCAGCAGTCTGGTCGAGGACGGCTTGCTCAGCCCTGCCGATACGGCGACGAGCCGCAACGGACCGGTACCGCTCGTACGCGTCGCGGTGCTCCCATGCGTCGCGGTGCTCGTACGCTCCATCGTCAGACCTCCTCCTTCACCGACGTGACGGTGGCCGGGTGGACAGGACCGTCCGGGACTCCGGCCGGCCGCAGGGCCGCGAACTCCTTGCGCAGTACGGGCACGACCTCCTCGCCCAGCAGGTCCAGCTGTTCGAGCACGGTCTTCAGCGGCAGCCCCGCGTGGTCCAGCAGGAACAGCTGGCGCTGGTAGTCGCCGAAGGAGTCACGGAAGGACAGCGTCTTCTCGATGACCTCCTGCGGGCTGCCCACGACCAGCGGCGTCTGCTCGGTGAAGTCCTCCAGGGAGGGCCCGTGTCCGTAGACCGGCGCGTTGTCGAAGTACGGACGGAATTCCCGTACCGCGTCCTGCGAGTTCTTCCGGATGAACGCCTGGCCGCCCAGACCGACGATGGCCTGCTCGGGTGTGCCGTGCCCGTAGTGCGCGTACCGCTTCCGGTAGAGACGGATCAGCTTCTGGAAGTGCTCCTTGGGCCAGAAGATGTTGTTGGCGAAGAAGCCGTCTCCGTAGTAGGCGGCCTGCTCGGCGATCTCGGGGGAGCGGATCGAGCCGTGCCAGACGAACGGCGGGGTTCCGTCCAGCGGCCGGGGCGTCGAGGTGAAGCCCTGGAGCGGCGTACGGAACTTGCCTTCCCAGTCGACGACGTCCTCGCGCCACAACTTGTGGAGCAGGGCGTACTTCTCGATGGCGAGCGGGATGCCCTGGCGGATGTCCTCACCGAACCACGGATAGACCGGCCCGGTGTTGCCGCGCCCCATCATCAGATCGACGCGCCCGTCGGCCAGGTGCTGGAGCATCGCGAAGTCCTCCGCGATCTTCACCGGGTCGTTGGTGGTGATCAGCGTGGTGGACGTCGACAGGATGAGCCGCTCGGTGGTGGCCGCGATGTAGCCGAGCATCGTGGTGGGCGACGAGGGGACGAAGGGCGGGTTGTGGTGCTCGCCGGTGGCGAAGACATCCAGTCCGACCTCCTCGGCCTTCTGCGCGATGGCGACCATCGCCTTGATCCGCTCGTGCTCGGTCGGCGTACGTCCGGTGGTCGGATCGGGCGTGACATCGCCGACAGTGAAGATCCCGAACTGCATCGCGCTCACCTCTCGCTCTCTCGAAGGTATTAGTTGAAGCTTCAACTGAAGCCTACAACGGCACACCCCCGACCTCTATTCCGCCCCGCCTCCGACTCGCTCCCGACCGGCGATCAGTGGCGAGTATCCGACAGCACCCCTATCGGTCGTCACCGTGAGTGCTTATCTGTATCTCTGAGTGGGCAGCGCACTGTCGTGAGCGTCCTGCTGTCGGGAAGAAGCAGGGCATAGCCCTGTTCTGGTTCGCCGAGAGAGGCGGTAGTTGTGGGAGCCGAACTCCGCCGGCGTCTCGCGCGCGCCATGGACACTCGGGGTGATTGGCCTGCGGATTCTCCGTGGGTCCGCGAAGCGGTCCGGGGGCTGCCGAGGCATTGCTTCGCTCCGGACCGGGTGTGGTCCTGGGACGGCGCCGACTATGTCCCGACGGATCGCGATACCGACCCGGGGCGCTGGGCGGAGCTCGTCTATCAGGGGCCCGACGGGGCCACCATTGCGCAGGTCAGAGACGGGGTGCCGTCCTCCAGCCTGTCCTGTCAGGCGATCGTGGTCGACATGCTCGACTCACTGATGGTGGACCCCGGGCATCGTGTGCTGGAGCTGGGTACGGGGGCGGGCTGGAATGCCGCGCTGCTCGCCGCGCGGGCCGGGTCCGGCCTCGTGACCAGCGTGGAGGTCGACGCCCGCCTCGCGGCTGTGGCGCGCGAGCGTCTCGACGCGGTGGGTGCGGGGGGCGTCGTGAAGGTCGGTGACGGCATATACGGCTGTCCGGAGGGCGCTCCGTACGACCGGCTCATGGCGACGTACGCGGTCGACGTGGTGCCCTGGGCATGGGTGGAGCAGATGCGGCCGGGCGGCCGCATCGTCACCCCCTGGGGAAGGCTGGGCCATGTCGCACTCACTGTGGCCGCCGACGGTCGCTCGGCCACCGGCTGGGTGCAGGGCTTGGCCATGTTTATGCCAAGTCGTGGCATCGGCCAGGGCTTGACCTGGCATGAGGTTCGCGGCGATGGCCCGCCCGAGACCGAAGGGCGGTTCCCCCGGAGCCTGCTGCCGCTGCGTGCCGACTCCGGCCTGCTCTTCGCCCTGCGCGTCATGCTGCCCGACGTACGTATCACCACGGAGGCCGGTGAGGGCGTGACCGCCTGGCTGCATGACGGCCGTTCCTCCTGAGCCACGCTGGTCGCGACGCCGGACGAGCACGCTGTGGCGTACCAGGGTGGACCCCGTCGCCTGGCTGATGAGATCGACCAGGCGTGGCAGAGGTGGCAGAGCGCCGGCGCGCCAGGTCTGTACGACTTCGGTATGACGCGCACGCCCGACCAGCAATACGTCTGGAGTGGTGACAAGGAGACCGGTCCACGCTGGCCGATCCGGCCAACAGCCCCTCAATCAGCGCGAATTTAGCGAAGGCGCTCCTACGCCTGGCTGACCGCGAGGGCGACGAAGTCGGTCCACGCGGTGGGCGTGAGCGTAAGCACCGGACCCTCGGGGTCCTTGCTGTCACGGACGGGGACGACGCCGGAGTCGGCGACGTATGCGGGCGCCCACTCCACGCAGTTGTTGCCTCCGTTGCCGCTGAATGAGGACTTGACCCACTCGGCGCGGGAGAGGTTCGGGGTGGTGCTCATGGCGTCAGCGCCTCCATAGCGGACCTGATCATGGACGCCGTTTCCTTTGGCGACAGGGCACACGCCCTCATCAGATCGTAGGCCCGCTGACGCGCCGTGACGAGGTTCTTTTCCTCGATCAGGGTCCCGGTGGTGGTGCTCTCCTCGTAGGCAACCTGCGTGCCGTCGTCGAGAGTCATCAACTTCAACGAACCTCCAGCCAAAGCATGTCCCCCGTGTGCGAATGGGAGAATCTGCACCACGCTGGTCGGGGTGAGCGTCAGATCGAGCAGCTGCTCCAGTTGTGCTCGCATGATGGCTGGGCCTCCGTAGGAGCGTCGAAGCACCGCCTCATCGAGGATGGCGAAGAAGTCGGGCGCGGGGTCGGCGCGCAGCAGGGCCTGTCGACTCATGCGAGCCGTCACGAGTTCCTGGATCTCGTCCGGGGTGGCCCTCGGGTTGTGAAGCTCGAACAGTGCACGGGCGTAGGGCTCGGTCTGCACCAGACCCGGCACGATCTGCCCCGTGTACTCCTGGATGAGTCGCGCCCGTAGCTCAAGTTCCATTACTCGACGGAACTGATCCGGATGGAGCTCCTTGCGGGCGAGCCCGTACAGCTTTCCGAACAGGCCCCCCGCGCCGAACGCCGCGTCGAGTCGTTCCGGCAGGTCCGGCGGGATCATGGACTCCGCCGTTTCGTACCGCGCCAGCGAACTCTTCGCGTACCTGAGGACGTCTCCCAGGCTTTCGAGGCTCATTCCGGCTTCTTCGCGGTACCGGCGCATTTCCGATCCGAACAGATCGCGAGCCGATCGATCGGGCTTCAGTTCACGCGGTCGCGGCGCCATGCCTTCAACCCCTTTTCCCCGAGGGTCGGTTGGGACGTAA
This sequence comes from Streptomyces sp. NPDC102274, assembly GCF_044766385.1. Lineage (NCBI taxonomy): Bacteria > Bacillati > Actinomycetota > Actinomycetes > Kitasatosporales > Streptomycetaceae > Streptomyces > Streptomyces sp. NPDC102274. The sequence continues at coordinate 28,686 of NZ_JBIWLW010000014.1, forward strand.
ACGGCTTCTGATCCTACGCATGAATACCGATTCTTGAGGCACAGACGGTGACATGACGGCCACGGAAGGTGCATCCCCCATATGTGCGAGCAGACCCCCGACACCACTCACAGCAAGGCGCGACTGTTCCTGTCCCGGCTGATGGAGGATTTCGGTTCGGACGGCCTCCTCGTCGTCCGGAAGCCCTCCCCCGGCGCTCCCGAGGCAACCGGAGCTGACGGCGCGGATCTCGTCCCCGGGGCGGCGCTTCGCTGGCCCAAGTGCGAGTGCGGGCACTCGTTGTGCCCGGACTCCGAGCAGTCCCCCGAGCGGTGAGACCTCGGTCGGCCCCGGGAGGGCTGCGTATGGGCATGGTCGTCTACGACCGCACTTACGAAATGGTCGGGGTGATTGACGGCTTTGCCGGTCCGCTTGTCATTCTTTCGCGCCCCACCGGCCTTACCTGGAGCAGCCGTTGGGTTTCCGTGCGCCAGGGAACGGAGTACGAGCGGCAGCAGGTGCGGGCTCTCGCCGAGCTGCACCGGCTGCGACAAAAAGGCCTGGTCGCACCGGATCGCGGGAATCCACGACCCGGTACACCAAGACCCGGTGGGGCCCGACGTCATTTCTTTCAAATCACCAGGGAAGGACCCTTCCCAACCAAACCCATCCCACGTCACTCAGACGGGTGAAGACCACTACATCTGGTCATGAGAGGTGCATGGGTGCGGTTACGCTCAGCGACGTAACCCCATAAAACCCCATAAAGCAACGGCCCCCGGCCGGGACTGCAATCCCGATCGAGGGCCTAACCACCTAGGAACTAACCTTCCCGATGGCTCTTCAGAAGCTTAACGCGACCACCCGCGCACAGTCCGCCGTTCCGGCGACTGTTAACCCTTCCGGTCTCGCTCACGTACGGCACCGGCACTCCGAGCGGTTCACGGTGGTCGGAAATCATCTCTCCCAGCACGGCAAGCTCTCGCTGACCGCGATCGGGCTCGGCGTGCACATCCAGTCGCTTCCCGACGGGGCCCGGGTCGGTATCAAGTACCTCGCGGCGAAGTTCACCGAGGGGGAGGTCGCGATCGCCTCCGCGTTACGGGAGTTGGAGGCGTTCGGCTATCTCAGCCGTACGAGGGAACGCACTCCGGGCGGGCGGTGGGTCACCAGGACCGTCGCGTACGACATCCCGCAGGCCATCGCTCCGCAGCCCCGTCCGAGGCCGACGCAGGATGCGCATACGGGTACGGGCACGGCCCCGGGTACGGGCACGGCCCCGGCTTCGAGTGCGAGTACGGGTACCAGCACCGCTCCGCGTACGTCGCCGCGCCGGTGTCGGCCCTCCCCCGTACTCTGGGCTGGAGAGGGGAGGCCGGCGGTGAGCGAAGAAGACAGCGGCCGTGATCTGGAGCGGTGGAAGGAGCGCGGGGTGGCCCTGCGCGTCTTCATCTACGTCTTCGCGACGCACGCCCTGGCCGGGTTCATCTGGCTGCTTTTCTACGTCGGCGAACACGCGCCGAAATGAGCCCGCTCAGCCGGTGAAGGCCGTGGCCGCCGACCGTCCTGACCCCGCCCTGACCCGTTTCCACGTCCGTGTCGGCGACAGCGGACGCCGTGGGTCCGGCGGAGTGGTTCCGGGGCGCCTTCGGGGGCTGCCAGAGGGAGCGGCCGAAGCTGTAGGTGGCGATGCGATTCCTGTGCTGCCCGTTGATCAGGTTGATCACCATGACGCCCACGACGATCAGGCCCAGGATCACCACGACGCTGATCCAGTTGCTCATCTTTGCCCTCGCCTCCTCCCGGCATGAGGGGGATTCGCGACTTTTCCAGCGTACTCCGGAAGATGGCCGGAACCTCGGGCTCGGTATTCCCGTGGTGGTCCTCCCCCTGCGACGATGGACACCGACATACCGGCCGGGGGGAGTGCGTGTGGCAGAGGTGTTCATTCGGCGCCTGAGCCGGTGGCAGGCCGAACAGCAGCGGGAAGCCGTCGCCGATGTGTATGTCGAGGCACACCGCCGTGTGCCCGGCGAGGAGTCCCGCGACCGCCAGGAGTTTCTGGAGACGTTCGCCGAGGATGTGCAGCGGCCCGGGTTCGACATGGTGGTGGCCAGTGGGGGGAACAAGCCGGCGGCGTACGCGTACGGGTTCGTCCTCGACCGTGCCGGGGAGTGGTGGCGCGCGCTGAGCGGCGAGGTGCCGTGGGACTGGGACATCGAGGAACTGACCGTCTCCGGACAGGTCTTCGCGCTCGCCGGGCTGATGGTCGTGCCGGCGCACCGGCGGGGCGGGGTGGCCACGCGGCTGGTCGAACAGTTGCTGATCCGGACGGACGCGGCGCTGGTGGCCGCGCGGGTCGACCCGGCGAACGAGGCCGCCGTGGGGGCGCTCCGGTCCTGGGGCTGGACGAAGCTCGGCGCGGTCGCGGCGCCGGTCGCCTCGTCGGACGGGGGCGCGGACGGGGGCGTAAACGAGGGCGTGAACGGGGCGTCCTCGGCCGTACCGTTCACCGCCATACCTGCCGTACCGGCCGTGGCCGCCGTCGGTTCCGGCACGACGACGGACATCTGGAGCCGCCCACTCACGTCGTGACCGAGCCAAATTGTCATGAAGCTGTAACTCCGGACACTTTGTGGACACAGCTGGGCTTTCTACCCTCACGCCATGTCCCGTCACCGATCCGTCCGCGAAACCCGCGGTTCCGCAGCTCGCGCTTACATCCGGCGTCGGGCCGCGTTTCCCGTACTCGCGGCCGCGGCCGTCGTCGTGCTCCTGGCCGTCTGGGTGGCCATGGACTTCCCTCCGCTGTCCAGCGGCGACTCCGACGCGACATCGCGGTCGGGTGGTCCGGGGTCGTCGGCGACACCGGTCACCCCGGCTGTTCCCTCTCCCGCTCCCTCCGCCTCTTCGTCTCCCCCTGTCTCCCCTTCGCCCTCCGTCGACCCTGATCAGGTGCTCTCCGAGCAGCTCGCGCCGATCCTGAAGACCACGACGGCTTCCCTCTCCGTGGCGGTGCTCGACGTGAAGGGCGGGGACGAGGCGGACTACGGCGTACAGACCGGGAAGACGTTCGACACGGCCAGCATCGTGAAGGTCGACATATTGGCGGCCCTGCTGCTGAAGGCGCAGGACCAGGGCCGGGTGCTCACCACGCAGGAGAAGAACTACGCCACCTCGATGATCCACGTGAGCGACAACGCCTCGGCCGACGCCCTGTGGCAGGCGATAGGCGGCGCGGACGGTCTGAACGCGGCGAACGAGCGGCTCGGTCTGACCTCGACGACCGGCGGCAGCGGGCCCCTGTGGGGGCTTACGCAGTCGACGGCGGCGGACCAACTCGCTCTCCTCTCCGCCGTGTTCGGCGACGACTCTGATTCCCCGCTGGGCGCGGGCTCGCGGACGTACATCCAGGGTCTGATGGGCGGGATAGCGGCGGGCCAGGACTGGGGGGTGTCGGCCGCCGGGGCGGTGACAGGGCTGAAGAACGGGTGGCTGGCGCGGAGCGCGACCGGGCTGTGGGACATCAACAGCATCGGTCTGATCGTGGCGGACGGGCACGGCTATCTGGTGGCCGTGCTGTCGAGCGGCAGCGTCAGCAAGGAGGCCGGGATCTCGCTGGTGGAGAAGGCGGCGAAGACAGCAGTGGGGGTATCGGCTTCCGGGGACTCCGCGTAGGTCGTACGGCGACACACGGTTCGGGGCCGTTTTTCACGGCTCGCAGGGGGCGACAAGGACGCGGCTCGCAGGGGGCGTCACAGGCCACGGCTCGCAGGGGCCTGTGACGCCCCCTTGCACACCCACAGGAAACCATTAGGTTAGGCTCACCTAAGTCTTTGGCTGAATCTGTCGTGGTGCTCGACAGTTCGGCCCGATCTGGGGGGACCATGCCGTCAGCGAACACGTCAGCGAACACCGCCACGCCCACAGCCGTCACACCCACAGCTGCCACGCCCACAGCCGTCACACCCACGGATCCCGGCCGGCGCCCGCACGTGATGATCGTGCGCCCGCTCGGCGCCACCTGACGGCGTACGCGGCATTCCGGAGCCCCGTATTCCGGAGCCGCCGCGATCCCGAGCCGCCGTATTCCCGTGCGCCGCAAGCTGATTGGCCTGTGCCCCGACCGTTCCGCCTCCACTCCCCACTCCCCATCCCCCACCCCCATGCCGAGGTAGAGCCAGCCGTGTCCGTCCAGTTCCCGCCCTCCGCCGCGCCGCGATCCGCCTACCCCGTCGACGTGCTCCCCGCCCCGGTCCGGCGCCGACTGCTTGAGCTGGCCGACGCCGGCCGGCCGCTGTCGGCGTATCTGTACGACGGCGACATCGCCGCCGGACGGGCCCGCGAACTGCGCGCGGCCCTGCCGGAGTGGGCGGCGGTGTACTACGCGGTCAAGGCGAACTCGTTCCCCGGGGTCGTCGAGGCGCTCGCCCCGTATGTCGACGGCTTCGAGGTCGCGTCCGTCGCGGAACTCGAACTCGCCCTCCACGCGGGACAACTCGCCGGACCACTCGCCGGACAGTCCGCGGGACAACTCGCGGGACAGTCCGCGGAGCGGCCCAGCCCCCGCCGTCCCTCCGCTCCCGTCCCGGTCGTCGCCGCCGGGCCCGCCAAGTCCGTCCCCGTCCTCACCGCGCTGGTGCGCGCGGGAGTCGAGGCGATCAACGCCGAGAGCCTCCTCGAACTCCACCGCGTCAGCCGGATAGCCGTCGCCGAGGGCGTCACCGCCCGTGTCGCGCTGCGCGTGAACCCGGCCGAGATCCCGATCACCGGCGCGCTGCTCATGGGCGGCGCCGCCTCCCAGTTCGGGGTCGCCGAGCCCGACGTACCCGAAGTGCTGCGTCAGGCACGGAAGCTGCCGGGGCTCGATCTCGTCGGCTTCCATATCCACGCCGCCTCCGGCAACCTCGACGCCGCCACCCATGCCGCGTATCTGCGCTGGTGCGTGGAGTGGAGCGTACGGACCGCGCGGGAGACCGGGATCGAGCTGCGCCATGTGGACATCGGCGGCGGCATCGGGGTCGCCTTCGAGGGCGAAGAGCCTTTCGACGTGGGCCGGTTCGGCGAACTGGCCGCCGGGATCGAGCCCCCCGCCGGGGTGAAGGTCATCCTCGAACCCGGCCGGTTCGTGGTCGCCGACTGCGGCTGGTACGCCGCCGAGGTGACCGATGTGAAGACGTCGTACGGCGAGTCGTTCGCCGTCCTGCGCGGTGGCATCAACCACTTCCAGCTGCCGACCTCCTGGGACATCGTGCACAACGTGGCGGTGCTTCCCGTCGAGAAGTGGGACGAGGCGTGTCCGCGCCCCACGGCGGAGAACACCCGCGTCACCGTCGTCGGTGAACTGTGCACCCCCGAGGACACACTTCTGCGCGATGTCCTGATCGACCGGGTACGCGCGGGCGACCTGCTCGTTTTCCCTTACGCGGGCTCCTACGGATGGGAGTTCGCCATGCACTCCTTCCTCGGCCACCCCGTCGCCGAGCGCCATCTGCTCTGAGCACTCCGTTTCTGTCTTCTCTTTCTTTCTCTTCCTCCGGAGCCGTGTCATGACCGTGCCCCCCATCACCCTGCCCGCGAGCGGGCGGCCCGCCCCCGCCGCCGACCCCATCCCGGGCGCCACCGCCGAAGGCATCCTGCGGCGTCAGCGCGCCAGGGAGTCCTCGGCCCGCACTTACGCCCGTTCGTTCCCGATCGTCCCGGCCCGCGCCAAGGGCATGACGATCGAGGGGACGGACGGCCGCCGTTATCTCGACTGCCTGTCCGGCGCGGGGACCCTCGCGCTCGGCCACAACCACCCCGTCGTGCTGGAGGCCATCCAGCGCACGGTGGAGAGCGGGGCGCCGCTGCATGTCCTCGACCTGGCGACCCCGGAGAAGGACGACTTCACCGACGCGCTCTTCGCCACCCTGCCGAAAGCCTTCGCGGATCGCGCCAGGATCCACTTCTGCGGGCCCGCCGGTACGGACGCCGTCGAGGCGGCGCTGAAGCTGATGCAGACCGCGACCGGCCGGCGCGGGGTGCTCGCGTTCACCGGCGCGTACCACGGCATGACCGCGGGCGCGCTCTCGGCGACCGGCAGTGTCGCGATCAAGGAGCGGGTCGCGGGCGGCGCGGCCGAGGTGACCCGGCTGCCGTATCCGTACCCGTACCGCTGCCCGTTCGGGGTCGGCGGCGAGCGCGGCGCCGAGCTGGCCGCCACGTTTACGGAACGGCTGCTGGACGATCCGTCCGGCGGTGTCGTACCGCCCGCGGCGATGATCGTCGAAGCGGTGCAGGGCGAGGGCGGCGCGGTACCGGCGCCGGACGGCTGGCTGCGCGAGATGCGGCGGATCACCAGCGAGCGGCGGATCCCGCTGATCGTGGACGAGGTGCAGACGGGGGTCGGGCGCACGGGCGCGTTCTGGGCGGTCGAGCACAGCGGGATCGTCCCGGACGCGATGGTCATGTCGAAGGCGATCGGCGGGAGTCTGCCGCTGGCCGTGATCGTGTACGACCAGGACTACGACGGCTGGCTGCCCGGCGCGCACACCGGGACGTTCCGCGGCAACACCCTGGCCATGGCCACGGGTGCGGCGACACTGCGGTACGTGGCCGCCGAGGGGCTGACCGAGCGCGCGGCGGTCGTCGGTGCCCGGATGACCGCGCGGCTGGAGGGGCTGCGCTCCGAACTGCCGGTGATCGGTGACGTCCGGGGCCGCGGTCTGATGATCGGGGTCGAGATCGTTGCCCCCGAGGGGGACTTGGACTCGTGCGGCGCCCATCCGGTCGCCCCGGAGATGGCGGAGCGGGTGCGCGCGGCCTGCCTGGAGCGCGGACTGATCGTGGAACTGGGCGGGCGCTACGGCTCCACCGTCCGGCTTCTCCCTCCGCTCGTCATCACGGACGAGCAGACGGAAGCCGTCCTGGAGCGGCTGGCGGACGCGATCGCCGAGGTGTCGGGGCAGCAGCGCGGACAGCGCTCATGAGAACGGAAACGATGACAGAGGCGGGGACGGCTACAGGGACGGGGACGGCCGCGGGGACGGGGACGGGGACGGCTGCGGGGACGGCTGCGGGGACGGCTGCCGGGACGAGGCCGGAAACGGAGCCGGGGCCGGGGCCGATCGCGGGTGTCGCGCCGGAGGCAGGCACGGGCCTCGTGGTTCAGGCGGCAACCGAGCCGCTCGTGGCCCGGACGGCACCGGAGCCGGCTCCGCGGCCGGACAGCTCCCGCGACGCCGCGCTGTCCGGCGGGACCGGCGGCGCCGGCGCACTGGCGCCGCTCGTGGACACGGTGATGGACGCCCTCGTCCGGGGCGCCCGGCGCCGCGGCGGGCCCATCGCGCCCGGTCGGCCGGGGGATGTCGCGGCCACCGTCAACGAGGTGTTCGGCGGTCCGGCCGCCGTCACCGGCGCCGAGGCGCTCCACCGGCTCACCGAACTCCTCGCGCACGGCAGCGCGGACCCGGCGGACGCCTCCTGCGCCGCCCATCTGCACTGCCCGCCCCTCGCCGTCGCCGTCGCCGCCGATCTCGCGGTCTCGGCCCTCAACCCGTCCCAGGACTCCTGGGACCAGGCGCCCGCCGCCACCGCTCTGGAGACCCTGCTGCTCCAGGAGCTGGCCGGGCTGGTCGGGTACGAGCCCGAGCAGGCCGCCGGGGTGCTCACCTCCGGTGGCACGGAGTCCAATCTGATGGGCCTGATGCTGGCCAGGGACCGGGTCCTCGGCGCGGCGTCAGGACGGCAGATCGAGCTGACGGGGGTGCCCGGCGCCGGAACGTACCGCGCGCCCCGTGCCCGTATCCTCGCCTCCGCCGCCGCGCACTTCTCCGTACAGCGCGCCGCCGCCCTGCTCGGGCTCGGTGAGGACGCGGTACTGCCCGTCCCGGTCGATCACCAACTCCGCATGGATACGGAGGCGTTGGCGGCCGTACTGGACGGCTGCGCCGAGCGCGGGGAGCTGCCGGTCGCGGTCGTCGCCACCGCGGGTACCACCGACACCGGCGCCATCGACCCGCTGCGCGACTGCGCGGCGCTCGCCGCCGAGCACGGTGCCTGGCTGCACGTGGACGCCGCGTACGGGGGCGGCGCCCTGCTCTCCGACCGGCTCGCGCCGCTCCTGGACGGCCTCGGCCTCGCCGACTCCGTCTCGCTCGACTGGCACAAGCTGGGCTGGCAGCCGGCCGCCGCGGGCGTCTTCCTGGTGCGGCGGTCGGAGACGTACGCCTCGCTCGCGCGCCGGGCCGTCTATCTCAACCCGGCCGACGACGAGGAGGCCGGTTATCCGAGCCTGCTCGGACTCTCGCTGCGTACGACACGCCGCGCCGACGCCTTCAAGATCGCGGTCACCCTGCGGACGCTGGGCAGGGAGGGGCTGGGCCGGCTCGTCGACGCCTGCCGCGATCTGGCCGTATCGGGGGCGCGGGCGGTCGCGGACCATCCACGCCTGGAACTGCACTCCGAACCGGTGCTGACGGCCTTCCTGTTCCGCTATCTGCCGGAGCGCCCAGCGAACACGGAGGACACGGAGGACACTCCGGCGGAGTACGGCGCACGCTGCGACGCGGTCAACGCCGCCCTGCGGCGCAGGCTCCTGCGCGAGGGCAGCGCCGTCGTCGGCCGTACGGAACTACCCGGCGAGGGGCCGGGGCGCGTACGGCTCAAGCTCACGCTGCTCAACCCGCACACCACCGCCGCCGAGGTGGAGCGGCTGCTGCACGCCGTCGTGGCGGCGGGGCGCGCGGAGGAGGAGGCACGGTGACCGTACGGACAGCCGCGACATCCCACACCACGCATATCCCGCACGTAGACCCGCTGGACCACCCCGACCCGCTGCGGGCCGGGGACGCCGCCGCCACCGAAACGCTCCTGCGCGCCTACGTACGCGAGACCGGCACCGACGTGCCCGCCACCGGCGAGGTGCTCCGTCTGGCCCTCCCCGCCAGCCGGCTGACCCTGCGCGTCCCGGTCCTGTACCGGTCGGCCACCGGCTGGCACCGCTTCGGCAAGGCCCGTGTCGTCACCACCGACCCCGTCGTCACCACCGACCCCATCGTCCCGTCCGAAGAGGGCGGCACGCTCCCGGCCGACACGGCACTCGTGGCCGCCGCGCTGATCCGCGAGTCCACTCTCGGCCGTGACGCACCGCCCCATCTCGGCGGGGACGCCGTGGGCCGCGTCCTCAACTCCGCCGCCCGTACCGCCGTGCACATCGCGCGGCGGCGCGCGGAGGGGAGGCCGGGGGACGAGTACGACCACGGTCTGACGCCCTTCCTCGGCGCCGAGCAGGCGCTGCTCCTCGGCCATCCCTTCCATCCGGCTCCCAAGAGCCGCGAGGAGGCGTCCGATCGCGAACTGAACTCCTACTCGCCCGAGTTGCGCGGATATTTCCCCCTGCACTGGTTCGCCGCGCACCCGGAGATCGTCGTCGGGGAGAGCGCGGACGGCCGCTCCCCCGCCGAGCTGCTGCGTCCGCTCGCCGCCGGTGCCGGGCTCGAACTGCCGCCCGGAATGATCCCCGTACCCGCGCACCCCTGGCAGGCGCGCGAGGTGCTCGGCCGTCCCGAGGTGGCGGCGCTGCTGGACACGGGACTGCTGCGGCCCCTCGGGCCCGGCGGGCCCGCCTGGTACCCGACGTCCTCCGTCCGGACCGTGCACCGGCCGGGCGCCGACGTCATGCTGAAGCTCTCGCTCGGTATGCGGATCACCAACTCCCGTCGCAACAACCTCCGTTCGGAGATGCGCCTCGGCGTGCGCGCCGCCCGGCTGCTGGCGGCGGGTCCGGCGCGGCGGCTGCGCGCCGAGCACCCCGAGTTCGGCATCCTGCGGGACTTCGCCTGGGTGTCCGCCGGTACGGGGGAGGCGGAGACCGGTCTGGAGACGGCCGTCCGCGACAACCCGTTCAACGGCAGGGGCCCGGCCGGGCTGTGCGTGGCCGGTCTGGTCGCCGAGCGCACCGGCCCCGGCGACGGCACCCCGCCCCGCCATCGCTCCTTGCTCTCCCAGGCCGTCGCGCGCGCCGCCCGCGCGCAGGGTGTCTCGACCGCCGAGGCGTCCGCGCGCTGGTTCGCCGCGTATCTCGACGTACTGGCCGTGCCGCTGATCCGGCTCCAGGCGTGGTACGGCATCGCGCTGGAGCCGCACCACCAGAACACCCTGGTCGCGCTGGACGCGCACGGGATGCCCCGGGCCGGCTGGTACCGCGACAGCCAGGGCTACTACGTCGCCGCCTCCCGCGCCGGGGAGGTGGAGCGGCTGCTGCCCGGCGCGGCCGACGGTCTGGATCTGGTCTTCGACGACGCGTTCGTGGACGAGCGGGTCGCGTACTACCTGGGGATCAACAACCTGCTCGGTCTGGTGGGCGCGTTCGGCGCGCTCGGCCTCGCGGGCGAGGAGGAGCTGCTGCGCGTGCTGCGCGCCCGGCTGGAGCTGCTGCGTACCACCGAGCCCGGCGCGAAGGGACTGCTCGACCTGCTGCTCGACGCGCCCGTGCTGCGCTGCAAGGGCAACTATCTGACCTGCGTGGACGGACTCGACGAACTCGTCGGCGACGTCCACACCCAGTCCGTCTACATCGACCTTCCCAATCCCCTCGCGGAGGCCCAGCGGTGACGACCGAACCCATGCATGCGCGCGAGTACGAGCACGAGTACGGCCCCGACCCCGAGACATATGACCTGGTCGGCGTCGGCATCGGGCCGTTCAATCTCTCGCTGGCCGCTCTCTCCGACAGCGCTCCGGGGCTCCGTACGCTCTTCCTCGACGCGAAGCCCGCCTTCTCCTGGCACCCGGGGCTGCTGATGGAAGGAACGGTTCTCCAGGTGCCCTTCCTCGCCGACCTGGTGACCATGGCGGATCCGACCAGCCGCTGGTCGTACCTCAACTACCTGCGGGAACACGACCGGATGTTCCCGTTCTTCTTCTCCGAGCGCTTCCACATACCGCGCCGCGAGTACGACCACTACTGCCGCTGGGTCGCCGAACACCTGCCGTCCTGCCGCTTCGACGCGCGCGTCACGGAGGTGGAGTGGGACGATCGCGACGAGGTGTTCGCCGTCACCCACCGCTCGGCCGACGGCGCGGTCTCGCGCGTACGGGCCCGGCAGATCGTGCTGGGCGTCGGTACGAACCCCGTCGTCCCCGAGCCGCTGCGCCCACTGCTCACGCCCGCGCACGCGGGGCGCGTGCTGCACAGCGCCGACTACCGCACCCACCGGGCACGGCTGGCCGGCCTGGACGATGTCACGGTCCTCGGGGCGGGCCAGTCCGGCGCCGAGGTCGCCCTCGATCTCCTGCGCCACCAGGACGGTTCCGGCGCGGGCGGCCCGTACGTCCGCTGGCTGGCCCGTACCCCCGCCTTCGCGCCGATGGAGTACTCCAAGATCGGGCTCGAACACTTCACGCCCGACTACATCCGGTACTTCCGCGCCCTGCCGGAGGAGCGGCGCGAGCAGCTCGTACGCGAGCAGTGGCAGCTGTACAAGGGCGTCAGCGAGGAGACGCTCGGCGAGATCCACGACGAGCTGTACGAGCGGACCATCGGCGGTACGGAGCCGCGCGCGGCTCTGCACCCGGGCGTCGCCGTCGTCGCGGCGGAGCCCGAGCGCGACGGCGACGGCTATCTGCTGACCTGCCGGCACGCACAGCAGGACGCGCTGTTCGAGGTGCGTACGTCGGCGATCGTGGCGGCCACCGGATACGCGGCGGCGCGCCCGGCCTTCCTGGACACCATGGCGAAGCTGGTGGACTGGGACGAGCAGGGCCGCTACCGGATCGACGGGGACTACCGGGTCGCGCTCGACGCGAGCGTCTCCGGCGCGCTGTACGTGCAGAACGCGGAGCTGCACACGCACGGCGTCGGGGCGCCCGATCTCACGCTCGGCGCGTGGCGGGCGGCGACGATCCTCAACGCGGTCGCGGGGAGGAAGGTGCTGCGGGTGCCGGAGCGCGCGGCCTGGACGACGTTCGGGGCGCCGGGGGCCGCCGGGGTGCAGGGGACCGCCGGGGTGCAGGGGACCGCCGGGGTGCAGGGGACCGCCGGGGTGCCCGGGGCGCGGGTGCCGGAGGCCGGGGCGGAGGCCGGGGCTCCGGTCGTGCGGCCGTGACGGCGGTAACGTCCGGAAAGCCCTCGGCGGGCATCGGGCCACCGCGGGCCAAGGCCGTGCTGATCGCCGTGGTCGGACTGCATCTGGTGGCCGAGACGGCGCTGACGCCGTTCCTGCCGCAGCTGTTCGACCGGCTGTACGGCATCGACGACCCCGGCGCGACGGGCCTCTACCTCTGGGTATGCCGCATCGTCGGCCTCGCCGCGCTCCCGCTGTGGGGGCTGGCCGCGCGCCGCTGGCCGCTGCACCGGCTGGTGCTGGCGGGGCTCTGCGGTTCCGCGGTGCTCGACCTGCTGCTCGGCATGGCGCCGAGCTACGCCGCGTACACGGTCATCTCCACCGCTGTCGTGGCCACCAACAGCGCGCTCCTGCTGGCGTATCCGGCCTTCATCGCCGAGCACCGCGACGAGCCGGGCGAGGGCGAACGGGCCAGGCTCGTCGGAGTCGTCTCGATCGTGGTCGTCTTCCATCTGTCGGTGGTGGTCTCGACGCTGGTGGGCACGGGCGTCCTGGCGCTGCCGCAGCCGCGAATCGGTATCTCGGCGTTCGCGGTGCTGGATGTGGCCCTGGCGGTGCTCGCGTACCGCGTGCTGGGACGCGGGGAGACACGGGATCCCGAAGCGGATCCCGCCCCTCCGGAAGGGGACCGGCAGTGCACAGGGGCTGCGGCCACCCGCCGTCACCGGCCTCTGAGCCCTCGGTTCCTGAATCCTCGCTTCCTGAGCCCTCGCTTCCTGAGCCCTCGGTTTTCGCTGCTCGCCCAAGTGGCCCTGATCGGGCTGGCCTTCGACTTCGCGGTGAATGTGGCGCGGCCCTTCTTCACCGAGTTCGCCGGGACGTTCGGCAGCGGCTCGGTGGGCACGGCCGCGCTGTTCTTCCTGCCGAGCGTCGCCGCCCTGGCCGTGCTCCCGGTGGTCCGGCGCTGCCATGACGTCCTGGGCGACCGGCTGCTTCCGCTGGCCCTGCTGGCGGGCGCGGCGGGTTACGCGTGGCAGGCGTACGCCACCGGGCTGCCGGGCCTGGTCGGCGGTCGCGTCCTGTTCGGCGTGGGCCTGGGCCTCGGCCAAGTCGCGGTGGAGCTACGGACGTTCCGCGCGACCGGCATCTCGGGCCCGGCCTTCACCGGAGTGGAGACGGCCCGTTCTGCGGGCCTGCTGGCCGCGCCGCTGGTGGCCACGGCGGCGGTCTCGCACGATCTGGCCCTCCCGCTGCTGATCGCGGCGGCGGTGCAGGTGGCGGGGACGGTGCTGGCGCTACGGGGCATGCGCGGCGCGCCCGTCACACGTCCCGTCGAGCCCCCCGGCCCCACCAGCGCCCCCGGCCCCACCAGCGCCCCCGGCCCGACCAGGGGCCCCGAGCCCACCGCCCCGGACCCCCTCCTACCCACCCGCACGTACTCCGAGGAGATCCCCCGATGAACCACCCCACCCGCGACGCCTGGACGCAGGCGGGCCGGCGTCTGCTGGTCAAGGCCGTCGAGGAGTTCGCGTACGAGGAACTGCTCGTGCCCGTGCGCGACGACTCCGCCAACGACTCGACCGATTCCAGAGGCTCCACCGATTCCAAAGACTCCACCGGCTCCACCGGTGCCCCGTCCGGCTCCACCGGCGCCTCGTCCCCGTCGGACTCGTACCGTCTCGACTTCGGCGACGGCGTGCACTGGACCTTCCGCGCCGCCCGTGGCACCTTCGCCACCTGGCGCGTCGAGCCCGGCAGCCTCCGCCGTCACCCCGACACCCCGACGGGCGAGGAGGCGGGCCCCGAGCGGCTGTTGCTGGACGCCCGTACCACCCTCGGCTGGGACGGTCCCACCACCGCCGAGGTACTGCGCGAGCTGACCGCCACCCGTCGCGCCGACGCCGAGGCGATCGGCCGCGCCCTGCCCGCCGCCGACCTCGCCGACCTCGGGCATCTCGATCTGGAGGCGTACCAGGACGGCCATCCCTGCATGCTCCTCAACAAGGGCCGGCTCGGCTTCTCGGCGTCGGACGCCGCCGCGTACGCGCCCGAGGCGGCGCGCGCCGTCCGGCTGAACTGGATCGCCGTGCACAGCGATCTCGCCACGTACTCGGGCGTGCCAGGACTCGACGCCGGGCAGCTGCTCGCGGAGGAGCTGGACGGGCCCACACGGGAACGTTTCGCCACGAACCTGTCCGAGGCGTGCGCCGCCACGAGCGGGCTCGCCGCCGACGCGTTCGTCTGGCTGCCGGTCCACCCGTTCCACTGGGACGAGGCCGTCGCCACGCTCTTCGCGCCGTATCTCGCCGACGGACGGATCGTGCCGCTCGGCCAGAGCGCCGACCGCTACCGCCCGCTCCAGTCGATCCGTACCCTCGCCAATCTCGACCACCCGGAACGGCGCAATGTGAAGGTGCCGCTCCTGATCCGCAACACCCTGGTGTGGCGCGGGCTCTCCACCGAGCCGACCGAGGCGGCGCCCGATGTGAGCGCGTGGCTGCACGCGGTGCGCGAGGGCGATCCGTATCTCCGGGACGAGCTGCGCTTCCACCCGCTCGGCGAGGTCGCGGCCGTGGCCGTCGGCCATCCGCTGTACGAGTCGGTGAAGGACGCCCCGTACCGCTATCACGAACTCCTCGGCGCGGTCTGGCGCGAGCCCGTCGCCGCGCTGCTCCGGGAGGACGAGCGCGCCCGCACGATGGCGTCCCTGCTCAAGACCGGCTCCGACGGGCGCTCGCTCACCGCCGAACTGGTGGCGCGCTCCGGGCTGGCGGCGGCCGACTGGCTGGAACGGTTCTTCGCCGCCCTGCTGCCGGGACTTCTGCACTACCTCTACCGCTACGGGGTCGCCTTCTGCCCGCACGGCGAGAACACCGTCATTCTCTTCGACGGCGACGACATCCCGGTCGGCATCGCCGTCAAGGACTTCGCGGAGGACGTGAATCTCCTCCCGGACGCCCACCCCGAGTACAAGGGGCTGACGGAGCGCGCGGACCGCGTGCTGCTGCGCTGGCCGCCCCATGAGCTGGCGCACTCGCTCCTCAGCGCGGTCTTCGCCGGGCACTTCCGGTTCTTCGCGCCGCTGGCCGCCGACCACCTGGGCGTGCCGGAGGAGGAGTTCTGGGCGCTGGTACGGGCCGAGATCGAGCGCTACCACGCGCGCTTCCCCGAACTGGCCGACCGGTTCGAGTCGTTCGGTCTCTTCGCCCCCTCCTTCGACCGGGTGGCGCTCAACCGCGAGCAGCTGCTCGGCGGCGGCTTCCACGACCGCGCGGAGCGCGACGAGGGCTTCGACGTCGTGCACGGGACGGTAACCAACCCCCTCTTCATCGCCTCCGAGGAGAAAGAATGACCGCGTACGAGCAGCTGCGGGCCGATGTCGCCGCGGGCACGGTCGAAGAGGTGATCGTCGCCGTCCCCGACCTTCAGGGCCGGCTCCAGGGCAGCCGCCTCTCGGCGCCGTACTTCCTCGAAGAGGCCGCCCGGCACGGCTTCGGCGCCTGCGTCTATCTGCTCGCGTCCGACGTGGAGATGGACACCGGCCCCGGCTACGCGATCGACGCCTGGCAGAGCGGCTTCGGTGACTTCGTACTGCGCCCCGACCCGGCCACGCTGCGTACGCGGCTCCCGTGGGACGACGGTACGGCCCTGATCCTCGCCGACGCCGTCTGGCCGGGCCCCGGCGGAGCCCCGGTCGAGGTCGCGCCCCGCCAGGTGCTGCGCGCGCAGCTGGACCGGCTGGCCGAGCGCGGGCTCACCGCGTTCGCCGGTACGGAGCTGGAGTTCCTCCTCTTCCTCGGCTCGTACCGCGGCGCCTGGGAGTCCCGCTACCAGGGCCTGACGACCGGCACGTCGTACAACGTCGACTACTCCCTCCAGGGCCTGTCCGAGATCGAGCCGGTGGTGCGCCGGATCAGGCGCGAGATGGGGCGGGCCGGGCTGGCGATGGAGACGGCGCGCGGGGAGTGCCACGCCGGTCAGTACGAGATCGTCTTCCGGTACGCCGAGGCCATGACGACCTGCGACAACCACGTCTTCTTCAAGAACGGCGCCAAGCAGATCGCGGCCCAGGAGGGCGTGGCGCTGACATTCATGCCGAAGTTCGACGAGGGCGAGGGAAACTCCTGCCACATCCACCTCTCGCTGCGGGCCACGGACGGTACGCCGGTGCTGGCGGACGAGGGCGCCGACGACGGGATGTCGGAGCCGATGCGGCACTTCGTGGCGGGTCAGCTCGCCTGTCTGCCGGACTTCGCGCTGCTGATGGCGCCGAACATCAACTCGTACAAGCGCCTCCAGCCGGGCGCCTTCGCCCCGACCGGCATCGCCTGGGGCCGTGACAACCGCACCTGCCCGGTACGGGTGGTGGGGGCCGGATCGTCGCTGCGGATCGAGCACCGCGTGCCGGGCGGGGACGCGAATCCCTACCTGGCGGTGGCGGCGGCGGTAGCGGCCGGTCTGTACGGCATCGAGAACCGCCTGGAACTCCCGCCCCCGCACACGTCGAACGCCCTGGCCGACGCCTCCGTACCGCGCCTGCCCACGACGCTGACCGAGGCGCTGCACCGGTGGGAGAGCAGCGAGATCGCGGCGAAGGTGTTCGGTGAGCGAGTGGTGGCGCACTACGCGCAGGCGGCGCGGACGGAACTGGCGGCGTTCGAGACGACGGTGACGGACTGGGAGCGGATGAGGGGATTCGAGCGGCTCTGACCGGTACGCCGGCACGAGGAGGCCCCGCCCTCGACCACGGACCAGGCGGCTTGTCCGCCGCGACCGGGGCGGCCGCCACGACCGGGGCGGCCGCCACGACCGGGGGACGCCTGACCGGTGCGGGCGCCGCGCGGGGCCTTTCGCGTTCCGGTCACGGCGGTGTGCCGGCCCCTGGGGGCGCGAGGAGCGTCTCCAGCCGGTCGCGGATGATCTCCGCCGACTGCTCGGGCGGTCGCCGGTTGCAGTCCACCCGCAGCACCTCGAATCCCGCTTCGGCCAATCGCTCGGTGGCTTGGCGGTAGAAGCGCGCTTCGGCGCGACTGCTGCCCGGAGTGCGTTGGAAACGGTTGTGCGGCCCGCGTGCTCTCAGCCGATCGGCGATGACCTCGGGATCAGCTTCCAGAATGACGGTCAGACCGGAGACGACGGCAGCCCGATCGGTGATGTCGACCACCACGAGCCCGGCCGCTTCGGGTAAGGCGTCGGCGACTTCCCGGATCCGTCCGGCGCTCGGTACTCGGTGGGCCTCCTTGCAGCGGTCGAGCTGACCGAGCGGACAGATGTCACACAGTTCACGGATGCCGTAGTGGCCGTTGTAATCCGGCTCGCCGTGAGCGTACGACACGGCGCAGGAGGTCTTGCGGAACAGTGAGTCGCTGCCGCCGAAGGCTGACAGAACACGCTTTTCCAGCGTCTCCGGCACGATCTTGCGCCGCGCGGTTTCACCGTACGGTTCGGGCAGCTTGCTCGCACGGTAGTACTCGGCGATCTGGTCTCGGTAGAAAAGTCCCGTAAACACCGTCGCATCCGCGAGTCTGCTCAACTCGTAGGCCCGTTGGAGGTGTTCGGATGTGTCGTTGAGCCCTGGTACCAACGGCCGCCAGTACAGCACCGTTCGGTAGCGGCGCGGCGTCGTCGCGCTCATGAGCCTCATGGACTCGGCGGCGACGTGCGAGGGGTAAGGCTCGATGTCCTTGTTGTCGATGCCCGAATACGTAAACAGCAGGGTCACCTTGATGTGTCGCAACCGATCGAGCCGCTGCGCGTCTCCCCGCGCGCCTCGTGAACGCCGGTCACGCCCGATGTCCTACTCGGTCGCAAAGTCGTCCCGTCTCACGGCGTGATGCCAAGCGACGTCACGCCAGTAGTTGTGTTGTACGACGACGGCTGAATCCTCGACCAACTCGCCGCCAAGGAATTCGTCACTGTCACTGAAGTGCATGCGGATCAGCTTGGCCGAATCGAACAACCAGTAGTCATGGTTGGGAAGATTCGCGGTACTCGCCTGTTCACGCTTGAGGTAACGGATATCCTCACCGGCTCCGTTCGTGAACTGCGCGCACCAGACACCGAAGCGGCTGTAGTCAGTGAGGGGCGTACTCACCACCCGCACCCGAGAGAAGCGGCGACCCTTGTCGGTTGCCTCGCGGATCATGGTCAGCCAATCCTGCATCCATGGCAGGTCGTCTTTTTCACCCGCGAGAAACTTTGCAAGTGATTCGTTCTCATACGATGCGTCATAGCGGTCGCGGACTTCCAGGCGAAATGCGGTGTGCCTGAACGTCCGGAAGAGTCGGCCGAAATGGTCACCGGTGATCAGACTCAGTTTCCTGCCTCCTCGTGGTACCGAAGAGCATAGAACTTCAGGACATCCTCGGGGATTTCGATGATCGCTTCCCCATCGGGTACCGGGCCGACGTCCGAGAGCGTCTGAGGGTCGGTCACGACCCGGCCCTGGGCGATGTACGTCTTGCGGTCGGACCGGTCGGTCGCGAACAGCGTAGGTGAGTTCCCCACCTGAGACTCAGGATCCTTGCCGAGAAAACGAGCACGCATGGTGAGCCTTTCTCGAAACCTGCTGAAACATGCTCATTCGATGCATCGCCATCGTGACGGCTGGTTCGAACGGAGGTCAAGGGCGCGCGCAGGCAGGGAGGAACGCCGCGCCGCCGGTGTGCCCGCGTTGTCATTCCCCGGCGGTGCCGTGCCTTTTGGTGGCGGTCAGCCAGTCGCCGAAGGCGGCGAGTGCGGGGTGCGGGGTGCAGGGTGCGCGGAACCTCCCGGTTCCGGTCCCGGTAGGACATGGCCCGCCACGCCCATATGAGTGAACGTACCTTCACCCGCCGGCTCCGCGCCGAAGTGGACACCGGCCCCCCTGGAATGGCTGGTGCAGAGGCGCCTGGACCGCGCCCGCCGCCTACTGGAGTCCAGCCACCTGACCATCGCGCACACCGCCACGACCGGTGCGGGCGGCGCGCGGGGCCGTCGGCCTACGTGGACCGTGTCGCCTCGTTCGGCCGACAGCGGTCGCTGGTGGTCATCAGTCGCGATGTCATGGCAGTGCGACCCGCGCTCAGAGCGGATGTGAGGCGGCGTTTCCGGTTCCCGGCCCTCCTCAGGGAAATCGAGCGTGCATCAGACCCGGATTGCGACACGGAGCGGCGCCGTCGCAGGTGAGACAGAAGGAGGAGACAATATGCTGCAAAAGCGATGGAACTGAACGGAGTGGGTGGATGGCGCGTCCCTGGCTGAACGTGCTGGCACAAGTGGTGCCCGTTCCGCTCGGGTTACTGCTCAGCGGTGCTCTGGTCTGGGGTGCAACCAACGCCGACTGGAGTGGGACCAGCAGCAACAGCGGCAACACGTGGGTCGCCGGCTCGGCGGGGCTGGCCAACGACAGCAAGGTGCCCATGTTCGACATCGACAAGATGCGACCCGGCGACACCGGCTTCAACTGCATCAAGATCAAGTCGAACGCCGACGTCCCCACCGCGCTCAAGCTGTACAGCAACTCACAGAACTGGCCGAACAACTTCCAATCCTTCATCGACCTCAGAATCGAGGTGGGCAGCGGCGGCACCTTCGGGAACTGCGACGGCTTCACTCGGCACGGGACCGCGTTCAACGGCACCCTGGACCAGTTCGTCGCCCTGCACACCGACTTCCGCAACGGCGTGGGTCCCTGGCCCCTGTCCGGCAAGCCACCCAACTCGCTGAGTTTCCGCTTCTCGTGGAAGTTCAGCCCGAGCGCACCCAACAGCTCACAGGGCGTGAACACCAACGAGGTGATCTTCACCTGGGAAGCACGGGAACACACGTGACTTTCCCACGTGACCTGGCCGTCGGCGGGCTCCTCCAGCCCGCCGCCAGGGGTGCCCCGCACCCGATCCGCGTGATCACCTCGGTCATCTCACGTACCGTGCTCGGCTCGATGATCGGGCTGCTGGTGTGGGCGCACTTCCCCGTGGTGGCGCTGGGCTGGACAGCGGGCGTGGTGCAGTCCGGCTCCATGCGTCCCGCCCTCACGCCGGGCGACGTCGTTCTCTACCAGCCACCAGAGCGCGACCGCACACCGGCGGTGGGCCAGATCGTGCTGGCCCAGGACCCCACCCGACCCAGCCGGCTGCTCACCCATCGGGTCCATCAGGTACTTCCCAACAACGACCTGATCACCAAAGGTGACGCCAACGCCACACCGGACTCCACCCCGATCCGGCCCACGGCGCTCCAAGGCGTGGCCCGACTGTGCGTGCCCGGGATCGGGCTGCCCGTCCAGCTCTGGCGCGCCGACCAGCACGTGCCCTCGGCGATGATGATGCTCGCACTCGCCATTCTGCTCGCGCTCGCCGCGCTGCCACTGCACAGCCGCAGCCACAACCGGTACAAGTAGCCCCGGTGCCCGGCGGCTTCCTGAACCAGCGGTTTCAGGACGAAACGCACCCTTCTAGGATGCGGTGGCGACGTAGCTCTTCTCCATCGCGTCCAGCACCTGGCCCGCACCCGTGTAACCGATGCCCAGCATCCACAGGCTGTCGTCGACCTTGAACGCCATGTCCTTCTTCACCGCGTCCAGGTTCTTCCAGAGCGGACCGCCGACGGTGTCGGTCTCCTTGGCCTTCTTCGCGTCGCCGTAGGTGGAGTAGAAGATGACGTCGGCGTTGGCCTTGTCGATCTGCTCGGGGCTGACGTCCACCGAGAAGCCGGTGGTGTCCTGGTTGGCGGGGCGGCCGACCTGAAGGTCCTTGAAGAGGGAGCCGACGAAGGTGTCGTTCAGATAGAGCCGGGTGTCCGCGCCCTCCACGAACCGTACGAAGCCGACCTTGCTCTGCTTCGCCTTCGCGGCCCCGCCCAGCGCGTCGGTCAGCCGCTTGACGTGCGCGTCGTAGTCGGCGACGACCTTCTTCGCCTCGTTCTTCTTGCCGAGGGCGTCCGCGTGCAGGTCGAAGTTCTTGCGCCAGGTCGGCCCGGTGGTGTCGGAGAAGACGGTCGGGGCGATCGCCGAGAGGGACTTGTAGTTCTTCTCGTCGCGGACCTTGCTGCTCAGGATCAGGTCCGGCTTGAGCGCCGCGATGGCTTCGAGGTTCGGCTCGGCGATCAGCCCGACGGGCTGGATGCCCTTGAGCTTGTCCTCGGGGAGGTACGTGGAGAAGGGGGCCTTGTCGACCACGGTGGTGGCGCCGACCGGTGTGACACCGAGGGTGACGGCCGAGTCGAGCGCGTCCGTGTCCAGTACGACGACCCGCTCCGGCGCGTCGGGGACCTTCACATCGCCCATGACCGTCGTGACGGTGTGCGTACCGGCGCCGCCGTCCGCGGCCTTGCCTCCCTTGTCCGCGGCCTTGTCGTCGCTGCCGCATCCGGCGAGCGTGACGGCGAGGACGGTGGCGGCGGCGGCCACCGTGATGTGGCGGCGGGTGAACGTTCTGGACACGGTGGGGAGGCCTCCCTGACGACAGGCCGGACTCTTCCGGACCCAAGTAAGGCAAACCTAACCTTTGCTCCGTCAGGCAACAAGTCACAGTCCGATCAAAGGTGCGGCGCGTCACGAAAAGAGCGACCGTGAGAACAGAAGAACAGCACGTCGAGGAGGAATCCGAAGGACCGGAGGTCAGAAGACCGGAGGACCGGAGACCGGAGGACCGGAGATAGAGCAGCGGAGGCCGGGAAGCGGAGGCCCGAGAACCGGAAGACCCGAGGAGAAATCATGAGCACCGCGGCATCTGCCTCCCTCAGCCACCACGATCCTGCCCTGCTCGGGCAGACCGTCGTCATCATCGGCGGGAGCGCGGGCATCGGGCTCGCGACAGCCAGGCAGGCACGCGCCGAGGGCGCCGACGTGATCCTGACCGGCCGGGACCCCGACCGGCTACGGAGCGCGGCGGCGGATGTCGACGCGCTCAGCACCGCCGCCTTCGACGCGAACGACCCGGGGAGCCTGAAGCGGTTCTTCCAGGGGCTGCCGGAGCTGATCGACCATGTGATGGTCACGGCCGGACGACCGTCCTACGGACGGCTCCTCGACATGGACTCGGATCAGGCACGCCGGGCGCTGAGCGACCACATGCTGCTGCCGCTCGACGTCGCACGCCACGCCGTGGGAAGAGTGCGGCCCGGTGGCTCGCTGCTGCACATGGGCGGCACCGGCGCCCGGCGGATCCGCCCCGACCTCGGAAGCGCGCCCGCGGTCACCGCCGCGCTGCCCGCGCTCACGGCGAGCCTCGCGCTGGAGCTCGCGCCGATCCGCGTCAATCTCATCGCCGCCGGCTTCGTCGACACGCCGTTGTCGGCGGGGCTCCTGGGCGAGGGGCTCGACGACCGCCGCGAGGAGTTGCGAGCCACCCTCCCGATCGGCCGCGTGGTCGGACCGGCCGATGTCGCGGCGCTCGCCGTCCACATCATGACCAACACGGCACTTACGGGCGCGACGTACGACATCGATGGTGGGCAACAGTTCCTTGGCTGAGACTGGCTGGGAGCAGAAGCGCCAACCTGTCTCTCGACGCCAGTGAAGTGGAGCCCTCCATGACCACATCCCGGGACTTGATGATCACCGCTCTGGACGTGGCGGAAAGTCCGCCCGCGGCGGGTGATCTGTCGCTCGCGCTGGCGGGAGCCGAGTTGATCGATCTCCTGGCGGCCGAGGCCATCAGGCTGGAGGACGACCGGATCGTGCCCGGCCACCCGCCGGCCATGACTGATCGCCTGCTGGACCAGTCCGCGGAGTCGCTCGTCCGAGAAGCACCGTACGAATCGGTCGCCGACTGGCTGTGGCGCAGAGGTCTCGGCCTGGCCTCGGCCTATCTGTCCGCCCTTGAGGCGGAAGGACAACTCACGCGCCGGCGCCGTCTGCGGCTGCCCTTCGGCACCGGTCGGACGGTGCTGGTCGACTCGCCCGATCGCCGCCTGGCGAACGACCGCTGGGCATCGAACGAGCCGGTCCTCGCCGCGCTCGCGACGGCCGTCGGGATCACGGCCCGCGACAAGGGAGACGAGGGAACGGAAGAAGCCCCGGGTGTCCCCGACGACGCGGTCGAGACCGTAGTCGTCGCGGTCAACGAGGCATTGCTGGAGCTGGAGGCCGTACGGCAGCGGCGATCCGTCGAGCAGGCGGCTTTCGACAACGTCTGGCGAGGTTACTGACGAGGAGAACGAGGCGACGCGCGATGGTGGACGCGCGGGCTCAAACCCGCGTGCTCCTCTGACCGGGACCGCTCGTATCGCCGGGCAGGACACCGCGAGCCCGTGCCACGGAGCCCGGGTCATCGAGCATGAGGCGTCCGGTATGGAGACGGTCATGCCCGTACGTGGTTCTGCCCAGTTCAGTGGTGCGATCCGGATTCATTGACATCCTCCCCCAGCTAAAGCAGGGGGATTCCTAGCTCAGGCTGCCTCCGAGAGCGGCGCTCCCAGAGGACTTCCACCATCAGCACCAGCCGGGTTGAGACCAGCCCGGACGAGCATCACGCGGGCGGAGTTCTTGTCCCTGGGGGACACGGCTCCGCACGCGGTGCACGCGTAGGTTCGTTCGGAGAGGGGAAGTGCGTGCTTGGTTCTCGCACCGCACTGTGCGCAGTCCATCGTGGTATGGGCCGGGTGCACGAGGTGCACGATGCGGCCGTGCTTGCGGGCCATCTCGACCAGCGCGGTCTTGGTCGCGCCGATCGCTGCGTCGGCGGCCTTGCGGGCCATCGTGGACTTGGCGAGGAACTTCGGCTTGAAGTCCTCGACGGCCAGGGCGTCATGGTCGCGGACGATGGACTTGGCCCACTTGCGGCTGGTGTCCTGGCGCCGTCGGGCGACCTTCTTGTGGACTTTCGCCGCCGCGCGGGCCGCCGCCCGGTAGCCCTTCGACGCGGCTTTCCCGCGCGCGGGCTTCCGCCTCGCCATCTGCTTCTGGTACCGGGCCAGCTTCGCGGCGGCGCTCTTCCCGTGCTGCGGGTGGGGAAGGTCGTGCGCGTCGCTGGTGGTGGTAGCGGTCTCCTTCACGCCCCAGTCGATGCCGATCACGCGGCCGGTCTCCGGAAGCGGCTGGGTCTCGGTGGCGACGACGAACGAGGCGTACCAGTGGCCGAGGCTGTCCCGGTACACCCGGACCGAGGTGGGGTCGGCGGGCAGGTCGCGGGACCACACCACGGCCAGGGCGATGCCGCTCGCGAGATGCAGGCGACCGTCCTTCAACCGAAAGCCGCGCCGGGTGTAGCTCAGCGACGGCAGCGCGTCCCGCTTGCGCTTGATCCGGGGCATCCCGGCCCGCTGCCGCATCGGCAGATTCGCCCTGATGTCCTTCAGGGCTTTCGCGCGGGACTTGCCGAAGTCGCGGATGATCTGCTGCTGCGGTACCGACGCGCCTTCACGCAGCCATCCCATGGCGGTGCGGGCCTCGGTCAGCATCTTGTCGAGCTGCGCCGGGCCGCACGTCACCTTCTCGGCCGCGTCCTTGTTCAGGTGGTGGACCTTGCGGGACATGGCCACGCACTCATTCCACACCCACCGGCAGCGCGCCCACTCGGCATCCAACCGTGCGAGCGCGGCCGACGACACACGCAGGCGGTAGGTGTACCGGGCGTGCCCGTCACCCGCTTCCTGTCGTGTCGTCATGCCACCACTCTACCACTACAGTTGGGGTATGAATCATGAAGAAACCCGCATTACGCTGCGCCTGCCCACCGACCTCCACACCTGGCTCACGGCCCAGGCCAAGGACAACCGGCGGTCCCTCAACTCCGAGATCCTGCACCGCATCGAGGGCGAATACCGTGCCGCCGTGGCAGACGCCGAATCGCCCTGACGGCGATTCGACTTTCCCTGCCCTGCTCCGCAGGAGTCCGATTCCTCCCCGGCCTGAAGGCCGGGGCATCCTCGGAGCAATCAGGTGACCAGGTGGCCTCGTGAAGTTCGAGCGTGCCCGGCTTCGGCACGCTCCGTGCGCTCCATCCGACACAAATGAGCCAGCATGCCTCCGCGAACCCGCTGCCGCCCGCCGAGCCGTACAGACGTGTGGGGTGATGCCGCGCCGCTGTCTCCATGAGAGCCAGGTCCGGGACACCCGGTACGGGTACGTAGCCGACGACCGCGGTGGCTCCGTACGCGCCCAAGGTCGCGTAGGCGAGGACGGCGTAGCGGTCCGGCCACATGTACAGCAGCGGCAGGAGGGTCACCCTGCCGTCGCCTGCGACGGTTCGTGTCATGGTCTTTCCCTTTCACAGGACAGACAGCCCCGCGCCTCACCCTGCGGGAACGAGGCCGCCCGGATTCGTACGCGCCTACGCGGTGAGGCTGCTGTCGTCGCCGCAGCCGGTGGACGGGTTGGAGCCGCCGCCGTCGCCGTCCTCGATATCGGTGTTGTCCGGACCGGCGTGGACAACCGACGGTCGCTGCCTCAGGTGCAAGAGGCGCACTGAGCGCGCCGTACGAGGCAGAACGTAGAGCCACGACAACCGCGCACTCCACGTATGTGCAGATGTGTGCACGCCTGCCTATTGGCGCTGTGTATCGCCTACTTCGCACCCTTAGCCTTCCGGTGTGCACCGCCCGGTGCCGCACACAACTGCAAAGCTGGACGACGGAGGCTGACGTGGCGTTAGTGTTTATCGGCATCGACCCGAACACCTGGGTCCACTGGAATCACTTCGCCGGGGACGGTTCGTCCACGGGCGAGGAGATCACCAACGCCCCGGTACCGGCCAAGCTGTGCGCCGAGGCATTCGAAGCAGTCTGGTCACGCGCCGTCCCGCACAACCAGTACGAGATCCGCTGACAGGAATCACCGGACAGGCCGGCTCATGCCCATCTCCCCCTCCTCGTCCGCTCAGGCCGCCCGCGAGTCGGTGGCGCGACGCCTACGCGACCTGCGCAAGGAGGCCGGGCTGACGGTCGTCGAGCCGGCCGACCCCGGCTACCCCTCGGTCCTGACCTCAGGCCGACCACCAGGAGCACGCCCCACCAGGTGCGCCTGCGGCGCACGGATCGTGACCCGCACCGGGTCGGGGCAGCAGTAGCAGGTGTACGTGAACCCCTCCTCCGCGTCGAGCGGCACGGGCGGAAACGTACTCTCCGGACTCGGCATCACCGCGTACAGCACCCCCACCGCCAGCACGATCGCACTCAACGCGATCGACACAACACCCCACAGCGCAGGATCCGTTACGGGTTCCATCGACCGGCCACCTCGTTCCTGGCCTCGGACAACGTGAACCAGACGGTCTTGTGACTGGGCGAGGATCCCCCGTAGACGGTCGATCCCCAGGCAAGCGCCAGGCTCTCCACGAGGACGAGCCCACGCCCCGAATCCTGTTCGCCTCCCGTACGGAGCGCGCCCGGCGCGATGCGTGCGGCGGGTGTGGGCAGCGCCCACGGTTTGTCGTCCGCGACGGAGACGGTGACCTGTTTGCGATTGACCGTCACCCGGACGCGGATCAGAGGTGTACGGGTGTGCCGGTGCGCGTTGGTGACCACCTCGGTCACACAGAGACGCGCGTCGTCGACGAGGTTGCGGTGCCTGCCGAGCCCGAGAAGCGACGTGACGAAGTCACGCGCGATCCTCGGCGCGGTCGCCGTACTGGGCAGGGCCAGCCGGTAGGTCTCGGCGCCCTGGGGTGGCGGGGGTACGGGAGTTGCGGTGACGGTCACGGTGGTCATGTCGTTCTCCCAACGCGGTGCGATCTGAACTGGCGCGTGGCCCGCCATGCGTGGCGATGGCCGCGTGGGCGCGCCTCAAGGCGCGTGGAAGCGGCTGCACTTCGGTCTGACTGACGTGCGACGCGGTGCTGTGACGACGGTAGGGTAAATACATTCACCGGTCTACTTCGGTAACTCGATCTGGGGATAGCTGGTGGACCCATGACCCGGTTACGCGCAACACTGTGAGCAGACAGGGGAAGGTGACATGCCGCCAAGGGACAACCCGACCGCACGCCAGGCGCGCCTCGGCGCGGAGTTAAAGAAGCTACGCATTCGCGCAGGCAGAACGGCCCGCGATGCGGCCGGCCTCTTCTCGACGGATCAGGCCAGGATCAGCAACATCGAGTCCGGGCGCCTCGGGATCAGCGAGGAGAGGATCCGGAAGCTGGCGGTCTTCTATGCCTGCGACGACAACGCACTGATCGAAGCCTTGTGCACCATTGCGAGTGAACATCGCGGTCAGTACTGGTGGGACGAGTATCGCGGGATCCTTGCTCCCAGCTTCTTGAACATTGCGGAAGTTGAGCACCATGCGAAGTACCTGCGCTATCTGCAACCAGTAACCTTCCCTGGCGTCTTCCAGATAGAGGACTACGCACGGGCGCTTTTCGAAAGCGTGCTTCCAAAGCTCCCCGCCAACGAGGTGCAGGCGCGGGTGGAGCACCGCATGAGACGACAGTCCGTTCTCGACCGCGAAAGTCCTCCGGATCTTGAGGCAATCGTGCACGAGGCCGCGCTCCGCATGCGTATCGGTGGGCGAAAGGTCGCACGCAAGCAGCTTGAGCACCTCATCGAAGTGTCGGAGCGACCGGACGTCATGCTTCGGATCATCCCGTTCGCCAACGAGAACTTTATAAACCTCACGCAAACCTTGCTCTACGCAGGCGGCGTCGTTCCACAGCTCGATACCGCTCATCTTGACAACAGCTTCGAAGGCCGCTTCCTGGACGCCGCCGCCGAGCTGGAGAGATACCGAACGCTGCTCGACTTTGCCGAGCAGGCCTCTCTGGAGCCTGCTGAGTCCCGCAGCTTCATCCACCACATCGCTCGAGAATTGTGAGACAGGCATGAGTGCAGAGATCAACTGGCAGAAGTCATCATTCTCCGAAGGCGGAGCGCAGTGCGTCGAGATCGCCGAGCACAACGGCGAGATCCTCATGCGCGAGAGTGACGACCCGAACGCAGTAGCCGCCACCAGCCCCACCAAGTTCGCCGCGTTCATCGCAGGCGTCAAAGCAGGCGAGTTCGACCACTTCACCGGCTGAACCCTCCAACCTGTAGCGAGAGCCCCTCACCCACGCCGGTGAGGGGCTCTCGCCATGTACCCGTCTGCATAAATGCTCCGGTACACACTTGCGTCCGTCTCTCTGTGACGCTACGGTCGCTGTGCGTCGCCAGTTCGGGTCGAATCCTCGGCAGGACATCGCCCTGACCGGCGCAACTCTCCCCGTCCCGTGCCCCTTTGGGGAGAGTCCCGAAGGGTTGTCCCCCGCCTGCCGCTCGTCATGCCGGCGCGTGGGCGGGGGACAACTCTGCCCCCCGCATCGCGCGCCGAGGAGAAGGGCACCACGACCATGGCCCCACCCCCACCAAAACCGCCCAGCCGTACGACGGGCAGTGAAGCGCGGCAGCGTCTGTCCATGTTGATCGACATGTTCGGTGTGCACGGGACGCTCATGGTCCCCACGGCCGACCCGCTCCCGAACGCGTCCCCGGCCATTCCTGACGAAGCGGAGCTGTTCCGAAGGATCTTCGAGGAACCGCCACCGGAGTGACCGCCCCGCCCCGCCCCAGCCCAGCTCCCTCCCCGACCGAAGGGATCCGCCATGCCCCCGCCCCAACCCGACGCCCTCGCCGACGCGTTGATCCGCGTACCCCGGCACGAGTTCATTCCGCCCCGGGCCTGGGCCGTGCCCCAAGGCGTCGGCACACCTCCCGCCGCTGCCTCCGGGTACTGGATCGATCAGCACCGTGACCCGGATCGCTGGTGGCGGGCCGTGTATTCCGACAGCGTGATCGTCACTCAGCTCGACGGCGGCCGTACCGAGCTCACGCCGGCCAACGCGGCGGCTCCGTCGACCGCGCCGAGCTGTGCCGCCTCCAGTCCTCTCCTCGTGACCGCCGGGTTACGGCACCTCGCCGTGCGGCCCGGTGACCGGGTGCTCGATGTCGGGGGTGGTACCGGCTGGACCTCCGGGCTGTGCGCGTACCTCGCCGGGGACGACGCGCTGGTCACCGCCGTAGAGATCGACCCCGGTCTGGCCGGCACCGCCGCCGAGAACCTCGCCCGCTGCGGCCTCCGCCCGAGCATCGTCACCGGCGACGCGGCCACCGAACTGCCCGCCCCCCACGACCACTCCGACGACCTGTTCGACCGCGTGCATGTCACCTGCGGCGTCACTCACATCCCATACGCATGGGTGGAGCGCACCCGTCCCGGCGGACATATCGTGCTCCCGTACAACCCGCCCATCGGCAGGCTCCTGCGTCTCACCGTCCACGAGGACGGCTCGGCCACCGGCCGGTTCGGGGAGGAGTGCTCGTACATGCCGCTCCGCTCGGGCGACGGCACAACGGTGAGCGGGCAGGAAACGGCGAACGCCGATACCGACCCCCGCGTCCGCTCCCTGGACTCCGACCCCGAGTCTTTGCTCGCCCCCGCCCCCGGCCTTCAGGTCCTACTCGCCTCCCTCGTCGGAGATGAGCCCTGGGTGAGCGGTTCCGGGAGCGTGCTGCTGACCGACGGGGTCTCCCGCGCCACCGTCGAGGACAGCGGCCGACTGACGCAGACCGGGCCGCGCGATCTGTGGGACGAGGCCGAGTCCGTCCACCGCGCCTGGACCCGGCAGGGCCGCCCGGGGCTGGACCGTATCGGCTTCACGGTCACACCTCAGCGGCAGTACGTGTGGGTGGACGACCCGGCCGTACCCGCCGTATCCGCCGTCCGCGCTCTCGACGAGGCGGCGGACAACGCGACGACCGTGGGAGCTTCCCTTGGCTGACTGCGGCACCTGCCACGGCAAGGGATGGGTCTACGAACACCAGGACGGCGCGCGCAGGAAGGTGAGTTGCCCCGTCTGCAAGTGAGCGTCCGGGAACTGTGAACATCCCGTGGCGCACCGCGGGGTGTCGCACTGAGGCACTTGAGTCTCCAGCGGCTGGAGGGTCCAGGATCTCGCTCATGGACGACGAACGCCCCGACGTGCTCACCATCGGCCGGCTCGCACACCGCACCGGACTTCCGGTGCGTACCCTGCGCTTCTGGTCGGACGAGGGAGCGGTGCCGCCCGTGGCCCGCTCCGCGAGCGGCTACCGGCTGTACGACGCCGAGTCCGTGGCCCGCGTCGAGCTGGTCCGCACCCTGCGGGAGCTGGGGCTCGGGCTCGACGAGGTGTGCCGGGTGCTGAGCGGTCGGACCACGGTCGCCGAGGTCGCCAACGCGCACGTGGCCGCGCTCGACGCGCAGATCCGCTCGCTCAAGGTGAGCCGGGCCGTCCTGTCCACCGTGGCGACACGTGGTTCCACCGCTGAGGAGACAGCACTGATGAACCGGTTGGCGCGGCTTTCCGCCGCCGAACGCAAGCAGATCATCGACGAGTTCAAGGAGGAGGTGTTCGGCGGTCTCGACGTCGAGCCGCACCTGCGCGACCGCATACGCGCCTTCAGCATCGAATTGCCCGACGATCCCACACCTGAGCAGGTCGACGCCTGGATCGAACTGGCCGAACTGGTGCGGGACCCCGGCTTTCGCGCCCGGTTGCGCACCTGGATGGAGCTCAACACGCCCGTACCGGGGCAGGGTCGTCCCCCCGGGGCGTCCATCTGGTGGGCCAGGCAGGTCGTGCGGACCGTCGCGGTGGTCAGAAAACGCGGGGTCGCCCCCGAGGGACCGGAGGCGGCCGGAATGCTGTCCGAGCTGTTCGGCGACGCCGATCGCGCCGCCGTGCTGCGCAGCTTGGAGGCCGGGATCGAGGCACGGGCGGAGCACTACCGCAGGCTTGCCGCCCGCGTGCGCGGGCAGGATTCGGCGCCCGACGCGACCAAGGAGCTGGAGTGGCTGGCGCGGGCCCTACGCGCCGCAGATCAGGCCTGACCGGCCGTATTGTGCTCGTGCGCCATCCCGTGGGTTCCCCTGAGCTCGGCGCGCTCGGCGAGAGCGAGTCCCCGCGGTTCGTGGTGCCGAAGCGGACCATCGGCGCTGACCGAGTCGGGGGCCTGAGCAGGCCAATGCAGTTGCTTTAGACATTGCTTCACTTGGCGAGTCGGCTGCATCGTGATGCTGTCCATGCCTGCCCAGTTCACAGGGCTCCTCTGCGCTTAGGCTTCACCGCCGCAGGCGCTCGCCGCCATCACCCGCAGCTGCCAGGCCCCGGGATACACTGCTCCGCCCCACCCCGTGGTCCGGTTGTGCGCCCATCGCCCCGGCTCGACCTTGCTGCGGCCGCTCCGAGTCCTCAAGACCCTCACCGTCTACTTCGACGCGGGCTGTGTGGCGGCGGAGGCCGCGCGGCGGCTCTCGCTGAGCGTGCGGGCCCTGACGTACCGGCTGGAGAGGATCCACAAACTCACCGGCGCCGACCCCGCCGACCCGGTGCATCGCTACACCTTGCAAACCGCTGTGATCGGGGCCAGGCTCATGGACTGGCCGGCGAAGACCTTCTGAGCCGGAAGGCCGCTCGACGAACCGGAAGCCTTCCGAACCCGAAGCCTTCCGAACCGGGAGGCCTGCGACTGTCGGCATCAAGAACGCGTTAAGACTGCCGGAAAACGGCAATGTCCGGTTCCGGACAAAGATGGGACCATGGGGGTCTGCCGGGGAAACAAGCGGCAGAGGGGGAGGGGGGAACCGATGGATCCGATGACCTTTTTTCTCGGTCTCGGCATCGCGGGGATCGCGTTGCTCGTCCTGTCGTTGATCTTCGACGGCATTCTCGAAGGGCTCTTCGACGGGGTAGGGGTGCTGAACGGGCTGTTCGACGGGCTGCTCTCGCTGCCGGTGATCGCCGGGTTCATCTCGATGCTCGGCTTCGGCGGTGTGATCGTGCTGGGCACCACCGACCTCGGTACGGGACCGGCCGCCGTCACGGGGGTGGCGGCCGGATTCGGTGCCGGGTGGCTGACCTGGAAGTTCAGCAAGGCGCTGATGCGTGATCAGACCGCCGTCACCCCGCGGGGCGACGATCTCGTGGGCTCGGCGGGCACGGTGGTCACCGCGATTCCGGCCGGCGGCTACGGCGAGGTACTGCTGCGGCTCGGCGGCCAGCCGGTGAAGTACTCCGCGAAGAGCGCGCAGCCCGTGGAGAACGGCGCCGAGATCTGGGTGGAGGACACGCTCTCGTCGACCTCTGTCCTGGTGCGTCCCGTCCAGCGCTGACCCGCGTATCGCCGCCCCGCCCGTCACCCGTCACCCGTCCTCGTTTATCACCTCACTCACCCCAACCCGCCTCAATCGCCTTAATTTGCCGTCCCTTCGGGAGGCAAGGGAGAGAGCACCATGAGTCCACTTCTCATCGCCGTGCTGGGGATCGTCGCACTCGTCGTCCTGCTGGCGCTCGCCGTCATCACGCGCTACAAAGTCGCCGGGCCCAGCCAGGCGTTCATCGTCACCGGACGGCGCGGCAAGCAGTCGACCGATCCGGCCACCGGCCGGGTGTCCATGGACACCAGCGGCCAGAAGGTCGTGGTCGGCGGCGGTGTCTTCGTCGTCCCCTTCGTACAGCAGAAGTTCACGCTGGACCTGTCCAGCCGGCACATCCCGGTGGCCGTGCGCGGCGCGGTCACGCTGCGCGGGGTGAAGGCGAATCTCGAAGGCGTCGCCATCGTCAAGGTCGGCGGCACCGAGGACTCCATCCGGGCCGCGGCCCAGCGCTTCCTCCAGCAGCAGGGCGGCATCGTCGGCTTCACCCAGGAAGTGCTCTCGGGTGCGCTGCGCTCCATCGTCGGCCGGATGTCGGTCGAGGACATCATCCGCGACCGCGCGGCCTTCGCGGGGCAGGTCGCGGAGGAGGCCGAGGCGAGCCTCTCGGGGCAGGGCCTGGTGCTCGACGCCTTCCAGATCCAGGACATCACCACCGAGGGCTCGTATCTGGAGGACCTCGGCCGGCCCGAGGCCGCGCGTGCCAAGCAGGAGGCCGACATCGCCGAGGCGGTGGCGCGCCGCGCCGCCGAACAGGCACGGCTCAAGGCCGAGGAAGAGATCGCGATCGCCCAGCGGACCTTCAATCTGAAGCAGGCCGAGATCAAGGCCGAGACGGACGAGGCGGCGGCGCGCGCCGCGGCGGCCGGACCGCTGGCGCAGGCGGCGCGCGAGCAGGACGTGCTCATGGAGCAGGAGAAGGTGGCCCAGCGCCAGGCCGCGCTGACCGACCGTGAGTTGGACACCAAGGTACGTAAGCCCGCGGACGCCGCGCGGTACCAGGCCGAGCAGGAGGCCGAGGCCCGGCGGATCGCGCTGGTCAAGCAGGCCGAGGCGGACGCCGAGCGGTCCCGGCTCACCGGTGAGGGCGAGAAGGCGCACCGCGCCGCGCTCGCCGCCGCCGTACGGATCGAGGGTGAGGCGGAGGCCGCCGCGATCGGCGCCAAGGGTGCCGCCGAGGCGGAGGCCATGCACAAGAAGGCCGACGCGTTCGCGCGCTACGGGGACGCGGCCGTCCTCCAGATGCTGGTGGAGGTGCTGCCGTCGGTCGTCGCGAAGGCGTCCGAGCCGCTGAGCGCGGTGGACAAGATGACGGTGATCTCGACGGACGGCGCGGGTCAGCTGGCGCGTACGGTCGCCGACAATGTCGCGCAGGGCGTCGAACTGCTCAGCTCCACCACCGGAGTCGACCTGGCCGAGCTGCTGAAGGGCATCGCCGCGGGCAAGACCGGGGGCGCGGGAGCGGCGGAGGCCGTGGAGGCGAAGACGGCGGACGGCTCCAAGGTCAACGGACAGATCGAGGTCACGGACTGAGCGGACTCAGCGGACTGAACGGACTGAGCGAGCTGAACGGACCGTCTTGAGCGGACTGTCCCAGCCACGACAAGGGCCCGGCCGGCGGGGAAGCCGACCGGGCCCTCGGCGTTCCCCGTCCCGCAACCAGCCTCCGCGGGTGCGCACTTGCCACCCCAATCATGGGCACTACCCCATAAAGGCGAGGCAAAGAAGCGCTATTGGCTCGTATCCGCGATTCCTGGACGGGCCGACGGGGCATCACCCGTGTGCAGCCGCCACGCGGACCTCTCAGCGGACCTCCCGAGGGGGAATCTGATGAGCCGACCCTGCCCGCCGCCAGGCACGACCGCCGCCCCGCACACGACCGCCACCCCGGCGCGTACCGCTCTCACCGTCCGTGGAGAGGTCGCGCGCCCGGTTTCGCTGACCGTCGCCGATCTGCGGGAGCGCTGGGAGCAGCACCGCGCCGAGGTGGTCTTCGACTGCGCCACCAGCGGGCCGCGGCACCACACCTTCGAAGGGCCGCTGCTCCGGGAGGTGGTCGACGAGGCGAAACCGGTCTTCGACCCCCGCCGGCGCAAGGACAGGTCCCGGTTCCTGCTCGCCGTCACCGGCGGGGACGGGCACCATACGGTGCTCTCCTGGGCGGAGATCGACGCCGACTTCGGCAACGTACCGATCCTGCTGGCCACGGCCATGGACGGGCGCGGCCTGGACGCGGCGGGCAGCCAGCTGGTGGTGCCCTCGGACCGGTGCGGGGCGCGCTACATCAGCGCGATCACCAGCGTGTGGGTGGGCGCTTGGACCTGAGCCGAAACGCCGGCACGGCCCGTAACGCCGGCACGACCCGTAACGCCCGCACAGCTGTAACGCCCGTACAGCCCCGCGGCCTCAGCGGACCTTGGCCACGCCCACGTAGAAGGAGCTCTGCTCGTCCTCGGGTGCCGGTGTCCCCTTGAACCACTTCGGGGCCGTCACCAGCCCCGGGTCCACCAGATCCAGGCCGTCGAAGAACCGCAGGACCTCGGCGTGCGTGCGCAGCCGCAGCGCGATGCCGCCCTTGCCGTAGGTGTTGGTGACCTTGCCGACCAGGTTCTGCGGCTGGAAGTCCGCGGTGCCCTGCGAGAAGACGAAGACACTGCCGGACGGCAGCGCGTCCACCAGGGTGCGGGTGATGCCGTACGGGTCGTCCTCGTCCGGGATGAAGTGCATCAGCGCGATGAGGGACAGCGCGACGGGCCTGCTGAAGTCCAGGAAGCCACGGGCGTGTTCGAGGATGTCGTGCGGCCGGCGGACATCCGCCTCGATGTAGTCGGTGGCGCCCTCGGGCGTGCTGATCAGCAGGGCCTCGGCATGACGCAGCACGATCGGGTCGTTGTCCGTGTAGACGACGCGCGAGGCGGGCGCGATCTTCTGGACGATCTGGTGGAGGTTCGGCTCGGTCGGGATTCCCGTACCGATGTCGAGGTACTGGTCGATACCGCTCTGCGCCACCCAGGCCGCGGCGCGGTGCATGAACGCGCGGTTCAGCCGGGAGTCGCGCCGGGAGTCCTCGGGCAGCTGCTGCCCTATCTCCCGGTCGACCGGGTAGTTGTCCTTACCGCCCAGCAGGTAGTCGTACACCCGCGCCGGGTGGGGCTTGCTGGTGTCGACCTGGGGCTTGGGTGTGCCTGCCGTCATCTCGGTTCACAGTTCCTTACGGAAATCGGCGAGGATTTGTTTGGTGCGGCGCGCGGATTCCGCGTGAGCCACCATGCGGTCCATCGCCTCCATGTGCTCCGCGACCTCACCGGTGTTGTCGATATAGAGGGCACCGGTCAGATATTCGACGATGACCATATCGGGCAATTCGGGTATGGCGAAGCGGAACAGCACGAAGGGGCTGTAGGTGCCGGGGTGATGCCCGGAGGCGAACTCGGCTATCTGAAGCGTCACATTCGGCAGCTCGGTCGCGGCCAGCAGCTGGTCCAGCTGAGCGCGCATCACGGCGGACGAACCGACGGGGCGGTGCAGAACCGTCTCGTCCATGACAACCCAGAAGACCGGGGCGTCCGGCCCGGTCAACAGCGACTGGCGCGCCAGGCGCAGCGCCACATGACGTTCTATGCGCTCCGGGTCGTTCCTGCCGACCTCGCCGTAGGTCAGGATCGCGCGTGCGTAGTCCTCGGTCTGGAGGAGCCCCGGCACGAAATGCGGCTCGTAGCACCGGATGGTCTTGGCCGCTTCCTCAAGGCTGACATGGCCGCCGAACCAATCCGGCAGAACATCGTGGAAACGCTGCCACCAGCCGGGCTTGTTGGCCTCGTCGACCAGCTGGAGAAAGGCGGTGGCCTCGTCGCCGGTCACCCCGTACGAGGGCAGCAGCAGCTGTATGTACGGGACCTTGAGCGCGACCTCGGCCATCTCCATACGCCGTATCGTCGCGGGCGCGACATGTAACAGCCTGGCGGCCTCGTCACGGCTGAGGCCGGCTCTCTCGCGCAGCCCCTGGAGCTGTTTGCTCAGGACGAGCTGCCCAATCGTCGGGGCAGACCGCGGCTCGCTCACACCCCACCACCAGCCACCAGCATGCGGGCAGTTTGCCACAGGGGCCCGAGGGCGCACACGGGGGCCTCGGCGTGGACGGACGCAGGCGTTCCGGCAGGGCGGCAAGATGAACCCTCAGCGTCGACAGGGACATGTTCCGGTGTCCTGAGGATGGCGTCCTCCGGTTAGCATCGATTCGCGGCGTCTTTTCGTTTCCCGCCGTTCACCTGTCCTGCCCCTTGCTCCCTGCCCCTTGTTCCCTGCTCCTTCCCTTCCCTTCCCGTCACCGAGAGCTGGAGTGATCTGGACGTGTCCCGACCGCGTGTGGGTGTGGCCGTGCTGACGATGGGGACCAGGCCCGTCGAACTGCGAGCCCTGCTGGACTCCGTCGCCAAGCAGCGGGAGGCCCCGACGCGGATCGTGGTCGTCGGCAACGGCGCCGCGCTGCCCGTGCTGCCCGAAGGCGTCATCGGGATCGAGCTGGCGGAGAACCTCGGGGTCTCCGGAGGGCGCAATGTCGCGATGGAGAAGCTCCGCGACTGCGGTGACGTGGACGTTCTGGTGGACCTGGACGACGACGGCCTGCTGATCGAGGCCGATGTGATCACGCGCGTGGCCGATCTGTACGAGGCACAGCCCAGGCTCGGCATCGTCAGCTTCCGTATCGCGGACGAGACCGGCCTCACCCAGCGGCGGCACGTGCCCCGGCTGCGGGCCGACGATCCGATGCGCCCGGGTGAGGTGACGACGTTCCTCGGCGGCGGACACGCGCTGTCCATGGCGATGCTGGCCGAGACGGGCGGCTGGCCCGACGCGTTCTTCTTCACCCACGAGGAGACCGACCTCGCGTGGCGCGCTCTGGACGCGGGCTGGACGATCCGTTACGAACCGGCGCTGGTCCTCCAGCACCCGCGCACCTCACCGGCGAGGCACGCCGAGTTCTACCGGATGACCGCCCGCAACCGGGTGTGGCTGGCACGCCGGAATCTGCCCGCGCCGCTCGTACCGCTCTACCTCGGTACGTGGATTCTGCTCACCGTGGCCCGTACGCGGTCGGTGAGCGGGCTGCGCGCGTGGTTCGGCGGGTTCTTCGAGGGCGTGCGGACGACGTGCGGGACGCGGCGGCCGATGCGCTGGCGGACCGTAGGGCGTATGACGGCGCTGGGCCGGCCACCGGTCATCTGAACGCGCCCCCACCGACGGTCAGGTCGCCCGCGTCACCGCCACGGCCGCCTTGAGATCCGCCCAGAACTCGGGCCGGATGCCGACGCGGGGGCCCAGCCGGTAGACGGTCGTCCTGACGGGACCGCGTACCGCCAGCTGTACCTCGGTCGGGCCCGGATGGGCCTGGAGGATCTCTTTGAGCTGCTGGACGGAGCGCGGTGTGACATGACCTTCGAGCATGTCGAGGCGGAGGGGCGCGCCGGCGCCCCGCGCGTTGCTCAGGTCGGGGACCGTCAGCTCCATCGCCATCAGCCGGGGCACGTCCTCGCGCTTGTCGAGCCGGCCCTTGACGAAGACGATCGCGTCCTCGACCAGCTGCGTGGAGACCAGCTGATACGTGGCGGGGAAGAACATGCAGTCGATGGAGCCGGCGAGGTCCTCGACCGTCGCGATCGCCCAGGCGTTGCCCTGTTTGGTCACCTTGCGCTGGAGACCGGAGATGATGCCGCCGATGGTGACCACGGCGCCGTCCGCGTGCTCGCCGCCGGTCAGCTGCCCGATGCCCGCGTCCGCCCGGTCGGACAGGACGTGCTCCAGGCCGAAGAGCGGGTGGTCGGAGACGTACAGCCCGAGCATCTCCCGCTCCTGCGCGAGCAGATACGGCTTGTCCCACTCGGTGTCCGAGAACTCGACGTCGAGTCCGAAGCCGGGCTCGCTGCTCTCCTCCTCGCCCGTCCCGCCGAAGAGGTCGAACTGCCCCTCGGCCTCCTTGCGCTTGACCCGCACCACGCTGTCGATCAGCGGCTCGTACTGGCCGGCGAGGCCCTTGCGGGTGTGCCCCAGGCTGTCGAACGCGCCCGCCTTGATGAGTGACTCGGTGGTGCGCTTGTTGCAGGCGGCGGCCTCGATCTTGTCGAGGTAGTCGGGGAACGAGGTGTACTTCCCCCTCGCCGCGCGGGCCCGGATCACCGAGTCGACCACCTGCGTACCGACGTTGCGTACGGCCTCCAGGCCGAAGAGGATCACGTCGTCGCCCTGGGCCGCGAAGTGGTGCACCGAGTCGTTGACGTCCGGCGGGAGGACCTTGATGCCCATGCGGCGGCACTCGTTGAGGTAGACCGCGGACTTGTCCTTGTCGTCCTTGACCGAGGTGAGCAGCGCCGCCATGTACTCGGCGGGGTGGTTGGCCTTCAGATACGCGGTCCAGTACGACACCAGGGCGTAGGCCGCCGCATGGGCCTTGTTGAAGGCGTATCCGGCGAAGGGGACCAGTACGTCCCACACCGCCTGGATCGCCTCGTCGGAATAGCCGCGCTCCCCGCATCCGCCGCGGAAGGGGACGAATTCCCTGTCCAGGATCTCCTTCTTCTTCTTGCCCATGGCCCGGCGCAGCAGATCCGCCTGGCCCAGGCTGTAGCCCGCGAGGATCTGGGCGGCCTTCTGCACCTGCTCCTGGTAGACCACCAGACCGTAGGTGAGACCCAGAACGTCCTTCAGGGGGTCTTCGAGCTCCGGGTGGATCGGGGTGATCTCCTGCTGCCCGGTCTTGCGCAGCGCGTAGTTCGTGTGCGAGTTCATCGCCATCGGGCCGGGCCGGTACAGGGCGGTGACGGCCGTGATGTCCTCGAACCGGTCCGGCTTCATCAGCCGGAACAGGGAGCGCATCGCGCTGCTGTCGAACTGGAAGACACCGACCGTGTCACCACGTCCCAGCAGCTCGAACGTCCGGTCGTCGTCGAAGGGCAGACTCAGGAGATCGATGTCCAGGCCCTTGTCGGCCCGCACCATCTTGACCGCGTCGTCCATGATCGTCAGGTTCCGCAGGCCCAGGAAGTCCATCTTCAGCAGGCCGAGCGACTCGCACTGCGGATAGTCCCACTGCGTGATGGTCACGCCGTCGGTGTGGCGCACCCAGACCGGGGCATGGTCGACGATGGGCTCGCTGGACATGATCACGCCGGCCGCGTGCACGCCCATCTGCCGGACCAGGCCCTCCACACCCTTCGCGGTGTCGACGACCTTCTTCACATCCGGCTCGTTCTCGTACAGCGCCCGGACCTCGCCCGCCTCCGGGTAACGGGGATGCGACGGATCCGTGATGCCCGCCAGCTCGATACCGGATCCCCCGACGTCGGCGGGCATGGCCTTGGTGATGCGGTCGCCCATCGCGTACGGGTAGCCGAGCACGCGCGCGGAGTCCTTGATCGCGTTCTTCGCCTTGATCTTGCCGTACGTACCGATCATGGCGACCTTGTCGGCGCCGTACTTCTCCGTCACGTACCTGATCACCTCGACGCGTCTGCGCTCGTCGAAGTCGATGTCGACATCGGGCATGGAAACGCGCTCGGGGTTGAGGAACCGCTCGAAGATCAGACCGTGCTCGATCGGGTCGAGGTCGGTGATGCCCAGGGCGTACGAGACGATCGAGCCGGCCGCCGAGCCCCGGCCGGGACCGACCGCGATGCCGTTGTTCTTGGCCCACATGATGAAGTCGGCGACGACCAGGAAGTACCCCGGGAACCCCATCTGGATGACGACGTCCATCTCGTACTCCGCCTGCTTGCGGCGGTCCTCGGGGACGCCGCCCGGGTAGCGGCGCTCCAGACCGCGCCGGACTTCCTCCTGGAACCAGGTGACCTCCGTCCAGCCCTCGGGGATGTCGAACCTCGGCATGAGGTCACGCTTCTCGAACATGCCGGTCGTGTCGATCCGCTCGGCGACCAGGAGGGTGTTGCGGCAGCCCTCCTGCCAGGCGTCGGAGGAGTCGACCGCGTACATCTCGTCGGCGGACTTGAGGTGGTAGCCCGTGCCGTCGAAGCGGAAGCGGTCCCGGTCGGAGAGGTTCTTGCCGGTCTGGATGCACAGCAGGGCGTCATGGGCCGTCGCCTCGTGCGCGTATGTGTAGTGCGAGTCGTTCGTCACCAGCGGCGGGATGCCGAGCTTCCTGCCGATCTCCAACAGGCCGTCGCGGACCCGGCGTTCGATCTCGATACCGTGGTCCATCAGCTCCAGGAAGTACCGGCCCTCGCCGAAGATGTCCCGGTAATCGGCGGCCGACCGCAGGGCCTCGTCGAACTGGCCCAGACGCAGCCGGGTCTGGAGTTCGCCGGACGGGCAGCCGGTGGAGGCGATGAGCCCGTCCGACCACTGTGCGATGGTCTCCTTGTCCATGCGCGGCCACTTCTGGAGCCAGCCCTCGGCGTACGCGTCCGAGGACAGCCGGAAGAGGTTGTGCAGGCCGGTCTTGTCCGCGGCCCAGATCGTCTTGTGCGTATAACCGCCGGAACCGGACACGTCGTCGCGCTTCTGATGCGGCTGGCCCCACTGGATCTTCCGCTTGTCGCGCCGTGATCCGGGGGCGACATACGCCTCGATCCCGATGACCGGCGTCACGCCCGCCTTCCGCGCCTGATGGAAGAAGTCGTAGGCGCCGTGCAGATTGCCGTGGTCGGACATGGCGAGATGCGTCATCCCCATCTCACGGCAGGCGGTGAACATGTCCGTCAGCCGCGCCGCACCGTCGAGCAGGGAGTACTGGGTGTGGACGTGCAGATGTGTGAAGGGCCCTGACACTCCCGCCCCCGGTCAGGCGTCGGCGGCGTCGGACTCAAGGCGCCGGGCGATCGCCCGCAGGCCCGCGGCCACCTCCCGCGCCGAGGGGGCGCGCTCGGGGTCGATCAGCCACTGCTGGGTCAGGCCGGCGACCAGGGCCATGTGTACGGACCCGACGGCACGGGCCAGCTCGCCCTCCGCCGCGCCGTCGATGCCGTGCAGGTCCGCCGCCAGTTCCGTACGGGCCAGTTCGAAGGCCTCGGCGATCTGCCGGCGGATCTCGGGGAAGCGTTCGGCCTGCGCGAACGCCTCGATACTGGCCACCACCAGCGGCCGGTCCGTGGCCCCGGAGTCCGTGACCCGCGCCCACATCGCCTCAAGCCGGCTTCCCTCCCCGGCGCTCCGGGCGGAATCGGCGGGGCGGGCGCGGACCCTGTCGCCCCACTCCTGGAGCGTCTCCAGGAGCGCCGCGTTCAGCAGCGCCTCTTTCGAGCCGTAGTGGTAATTGATCGTGCCGAGCGGCGCGTTGGCGGCGGCGGCGATGTCACGCGAGGTGGTACGGGCGTATCCCCGCTCCTCCAGGCAGCGCTTGGCCCCGACCATCAGCTGTTCGCGATGTCCCATGCCGGGGAGCGTACCCCATGTTTGAACGCTCGTTCAGAACGGACGTTCAGAACGTTGGTTCAGAAACGTGGGTTCAGAGCGTGGGTTCAGAGGTCGGTTCAAAAGGTCGCGTCCGACGCCCGCTCGATCGGCAAGTGGCGGGGCCCCCGGAGGATCGAGCTGCGGCGGTACGGGGGCGGGTCCTCGGACAGTCGGAAGCCCTCCAGACGGGGGAGCAGCGCGTTCAGGGCGATCTGGGCCTCCACGCGGGCCAGCGGCGCGCCGAAGCAGTTGTGGATGCCGCTGCCGAAGCCGAAGTGCTGGTTGTCCTCGCGGGTCGGGTCGAAGTGGTCGGGGTCGTCGAACCGCAGCGGGTCCCGGTTCCCGGCGGCGAGCACGAGGATCAGCGGGACGCCCTTGGGGACGGTGACGTCCGAGACCTCGATGTCCGCGAGCGGGGTGCGCTGCGGGAGCAGGTGGACGGGGGGTTCGTAGCGCAGCAGTTCCTCGACCGCCCTGGGCATCAGCTCGGGCTTGTCGCGCAGCAGCCGGTAGGCGTCGGGGAAGCGCAGGAAGGTGAGCGCGCCGTTGCTGATGAGGTTGACCGTCGTCTCGTGCCCGGCGATGAGCAGGAGGGTCCCGGTCGCCATCAGCTCGGTCCTGGTCAGCCGCCCCTCGGGGCCGTTGTCGTGGACGAGCGCGGAGAGCATGTCGTCCGTGGGGTGGTCACGGCGCTTGTCGGCGAGGTCCCCGATGTAGTCGCCCATGGCCTCCCGGGCGTCCTGGCCCGCTCTCTGGCGGCTCTCCGCGTCCTTCCCCGGCGTCAGGTCGACGCCGTCGATGACCGCGTTCGTCCACGCGCGGAACCGGGGCACGTCCTCGTAGGGCACGCCGAGCAGCCGGCAGATCACGGTGACGGGGAGCGGGTACGCGAAGTCCTCGACGATGTCGATGCGGTCCTTGTCCCCGAACGCGTCGATCAGTTCGTCGGAGATACGGGTCATGTCCGGGCGCAGCGCATCGATCCGGCCCGGGGTGTGGGGCGGCCCGAAAGGGCGCATCGTGAGGCGGCGCAGCCGGTCGTGCTCGGGGTCGTCGAGGCCGATGAAGGCCTGGTGAACGTTGCGTCTGAACATCGGGACCGTGGACGGGTCGGCGCGGCTGCGGGAGTCCGAGCTGACCCGCGGGTCATGGAGCAGTGCGGCGATCTCGTGGTAGGTGCCGACCAGATAGCTGCCGTCCTCCTGCCGCGTCACCCCGTTCTCGCGGAGTTCGGCGTAGAGCGGATAGGGGTCGGCGCGGTTCGCGTAGTCGATGATGCGCTGGTAGAGGGTGTCCGGGGACATGCGTGGGGCTCCTCAACGACGGTGGGCGGCGGTCGGGGTCGGTTCGTGCCGCACCAACGTCAGGCGCCGGTCCGGCAGATGGCCGGTGAGGGCCACGGTCGGTCCGTGCGAGAGCAGTTGGGGGTCCGGCACGTCGGAGGGGACGGGCGCGGCCGAGTCGGGACGGTCCGCGGCGCCGCGCTCGGGGGGAAACGGCGCCGCCGTCTCGATGAGGTACTCGTAGTGCTCAAGCCACTTGGCCCGGTTCACCGTGACCGCCGCGGTGATCCGTCCCCGGTAGCCGTACACGGCGACGAGCCGGCGCTCCCGCAACGAGCCCTGGGCGATGATCACTTGGTCGGAGAAAGTCGGTACGCCGACGGACTTGATGTTGAGGCCGAACTGACTGGACCAGAAGGCGGGCACCGCCAGATGCGGGCGCCTGTGCGGGCCCGTGCTGACCATGTTGTGGGCCGCCACCTCCGCCTGCGCGACCGCGTTGCCCCAGTGTTCGAGGGCCAGCATCTGGTACTCGAAGAGCGGATGCGGGAAGCGGGCCACGTCACCGGCGACGAAGACGTCGTCGGTGACGATCCCGTACATGTTGAAGGCACGGCACCCCGCGTCGCAGGCGACGCCCCGGGGGCCCGCGGCCAGACCCGATCCGGCGAGCCATTCCGTGTTGCGTACGGCGCCGAGCGCGACCACGGCGACATCGGCGTCGATCCGGCTGCCGTCGGAGAATTCGGCGCCCGTGAGCCGACCGTCGCGGCCCTTCAGGGAGGTGACCGTCACGCCGCAGCGCAGATCGACGCCCTGCGCGCGCTGGAGCTTGGCGGCGAACGCGCCGAGCGCGCCGCCGAGCGCACCGACGAGAGGTGAGGGGCCGCGTTCGGCGACGGTCACCTCCAGGCCGCGTTCCCGGCAGGCGGAGGCGATCTCCGAGCCGGTGAACCCGGCGCCGATCACCAGGACCCGGCGCGGCCCGGCGTCGAGCCGTTCCGCGAGCTGTGCCGCGTCGTCGCTCGTCCGCAGCGTCAGCACGCCGTCCAGCCGGGCTTCCGCGGGGTCCGGCCAGGGGCGGGCCCGGGTTCCGGTGGCGATCAGCAGCCGGTCGAACGGCAGGTGTTCACCGTCGGAGAGGATCACCCGCTTCTCGATCGGATCGAGCCCGCCGGCCCGTACGCCGAGCTTCCACAGCGCGTCCACCTCACGGCGGCGCGGCAGCCCGATGTCCGCCGCGCGCGTCCGCCCGAGCAGCACCTGTTTGGACAGCGGTGGCCTGTCGTACGGGGGGTGCGGCTCCTCCCCGACCATCGTCAGAGGTCCGGTGAAGCCCTCGTCGCGCAGCGTCTCGGCGGCGCGCAGACCGGCCAGTGACGCGCCGACGATGACGATGCGGCCGTCCCACGGTTCACCGGTCACCGGGGCCCCGCCCGCTCACCGACGAGGATGGCCTGCACCGGACAC
The DNA here is from genome assembly GCF_044766385.1 of Streptomyces sp. NPDC102274. Lineage (NCBI taxonomy): Bacteria > Bacillati > Actinomycetota > Actinomycetes > Kitasatosporales > Streptomycetaceae > Streptomyces > Streptomyces sp. NPDC102274. The sequence goes on from NZ_JBIWLW010000014.1 coordinate 72,950, forward strand.
GCCGCCGCGGCCCGGCGTACGTGCTCCCGCTGGTCGTCGGGCACGGTCGGTGTGAACATCAGAGCCTCCTCGCCATGCAGCTCGAACACCTGAGGGGCGAGGAACGCGCACTGCGCGTATCCCTGGCAGCGATTGAGGTCGACAACGATCTGCATCCGGTCCACTCCTCCGCGCGCCGCCCGCCGTCTCCGTCCTATGGCCTGCGCGGGAGCGGCGCGAGCGGTGGAGGGCCGACGGGGTGACCTCGGGAAGCCACGCGAGGCCCCGGCCCCCGCACGGTTCTCGGGGTTCTCGGAGTTCTCGGGGTCCTCGGGGTCCTCGGGGTCCTCAAGGTTTCCGGGGTTCCGGGGGTTCTCGGGTGTAGAGCGCGTAGAAGACCACGATGACCGTGGCCGCGCCGAAAGCCAGTCCGATGCCCGAGGACAGCATCACGCTGTGGTTGGTGAGGCTGTAGAGGAAGCCCATGCCTCCGCCGACCAGTACGCCCCAGGCGGCGGCGCGTACTTCGGTCATCAGTCTCCGCTGGACGTGGCCGAGGCCGAAGACCAGGAGCGCCACGAGTGCGCCGGAGATCAGGGCCAGGGCGAGCTGACCGAAGGTGGCGGGGCCACCGCCCCGGGCGAGGTAGGACGCGTAGACGCCATAGGCGATGCCCAGCAGGAGAGAGGTCACCACGAGGCGTGGCGAGACACCGCGCCGCCCGGAGTCCTGGGGGCGTGCGCCCCGCGCACCCGGCGGCGGCCCGCCGTCGTGGCGCGGGAGATGAGGCCGCAGCGTGCGGAGTCGTGTGGGCAACGATGTCCGTGTGGGCATCGGTGTCTGGGTCGCCATGGCAGGCGCTCCTTCCCTCGCCCCCCACGTGCGCCCCCGCTTCTCAAGCGCACACCCGCCCGCCGTACGCGTCAACCTCGGCCGAGGGCAGCCGGAGGCGCTCTCACCGGGTCGGCGGCGCCCCGCTCGCGCCCGTCGCCCCGTACCCGTTCCCTTGAGGAGTGCGGACCTACCTCTCCACGGCGCTGATCGTCCTGCTGACGGTCCTCGCCCCGCTGAGCGCGGTCGCGGCCTGGGTCGATCTGGAGATCGGCGACACCGACCGCTTCGTCTCCACCATGGCGCCGCTCGCCTCCGACCCCGACGTACAGAACGCCGTCGCCGACCGGATCACCGACGAGGTGCTCGCCGAGGTCGACGTGGGGCCGCTCCTCCAGAACGGGGTCCGCGGTCTGCTGCACGACGCCGTCCTCTCGTTCGAGACCACCCATGCCTTCAAGAACGCGTGGAAGACGGCGACCCGCGCCGCCCACGCCACCGCGGAACACGCGCTGACCAGCGGCGGCGGCAATGCCGTGACGATCGATCTGGCGCCCATCACCGCGCGGGTGAAGAAGCAGCTGACCGACGACAGCGTGCCGTACGCGAACCGGATCCCCGTGCGGCATACGCAGATCATCGTCCTGGAGGCCAATGGACTCGGGATCTGGCGCGATGTCACCCAGGGGCTGCGCGCGGCGGGGATCTGGCCCGCCGTCGGAACACTGGCCCTCACCGGGGCGGCCGTGCTGCTCGCCGTCCGCCGCCGCAGCGCGCTCATCGGTGCCGGTCTCGCGTACGCGGCCGGGGCGGCGCTGCTGTTCCTCTGCGTCGCCGTGGCGCGCGGATCCATCCTTCAGGACGTGCCGGACAACGGTGACAGGTCGGCCGCCGCCGCCATCTTCGACGCGTTGACCGCCTCGCTGCGTACAGCGGGCTGGTGCGTGCTCGCCGGCGGACTCGCCCTGGCCGTCGGCGCCTGGCTGAGCGGCAGGCTGCCCCGGGCGCCGCACGCGCCGCGTATCGCTCCCAGCGCCCCGTGCAGCTCCTCCGTCGTCTGACTTTACTAAATCTTTATGTCGATCCCACTCGGCCGAATGTTCCTTTTGTGGCATTTGGAGCACCATGGGGTTATGAGCCAGAACACAGCACAGAGGCCCCCCACCTCGGGCACGGGCACAGGAATCGGCACAGGCACGGGCACAGGAACAGGCATGAGCACCGGTACCGGAGCAGGCACCGGCGCACATGCGGAAAGGAAGGCAGCCTGGGCTGTTGGCGGCAGCTTCTTCGCCGGTGTTCTTCTGCTGGTCGCGGGAGCTGTCGACATACTTCAGGGCGTAGCGGCCGTACGCAGCGACGCGGTCTTCAACAGGGTCACCGGTTACGCCTACACGTTCAACCTCAGCTCCTGGGGCTGGATCCACATAGCACTCGGGATCCTGGTCGCCCTCACTGGACTGGCCCTTCTGATGCGAGTCCCGATGGCCCGCTACGTCGGTATCGGACTGGCGGCGGTCTTCCTCGTCGCGCAGTTCATGTATCTGCCGTACGCGCCCGTCTGGGCGATCGTCGGCATGGCCCTCGCGGCGTTCGTGATCTGGGCACTGACCACGGACCGCGGACCGACCGGGGACGGCAACAGATACTGACGGTCCGGTCCCCCTCCCACCCGACCACGCGTCACCAAGCGCTCGACCACGCAACGTCCGCGCATACGGGCACAGCGGCTCAGGCTCCTGTGTCCGTATGCGCGTACGTACGCTCCACGCAAGGTTTCCACGCAAGGAGATCGGGATGAACGCAGCCAGCGACGCCGCCGGCAAGAACAACGGGATCCTCGACAACATCAGCGCCCTCGTCGCGGAGGAGCGCACCCTGCGCGAACGCTCGACCGAGCATCTCGGCCTCGGTGCCGACGAACAGGCGCGGCTGCTCTCCGTCGAGGTCCGGCTCGACCAGTGCTGGGATCTGCTGCGGCAGCGGCGCGCCAAGTCGGAGTTCGGCGAGAACCCCGACGAGGCGGCGGTGCGGCCCCCGGACGAGGTCGAGGGCTACCAGGGCTGAAACCGCCCGCCCCCCATGGCACCGGCCTCCCGACTCGCCCCGCCCGCGTGGCTGCTCGCCGGGCTGCGCCCGCGGACGGCCCCCATCTCCTGGGCCGCCGTCGCCCGCGCCTCCGTCGCCATCACCGTGCCCTTGGCGGTCGGTCTCGCCATCGGCAGCCCCGCCTACGGCGCGCTCGTCTCGATGGGCGCGCTGTTCTCCGTCGTCGGCAGCACCGCGGACGCGTACCGCATGCGGATCCTCACCATCGCGGTCCCCCAGCTCTTCGGCGTCGTCGGCGTCACGCTCGGCACGCTCGTGTTCGGACAGGGGTGGGCGGCCGTCGGGGTACTGACCGTGGTCGCGCTCGTCTCCGGGATGATCTCCTCGATCGGTGCGGTGGCCTCGTCCGCCGGGCTGCTGCTCCTGCTCGAAGCGGTGATCGGCGCGGGGCTGCTGCTGCCCCAGCCCTGGTGGAAGACCCCGCTGCTGTTCGGTCTCGGCGGGCTGTTCGTCCTCGTACTCTCGCTGCTGGCCTGGCCCGTGCGCGGCAGGGTGCCGGAACGGACCGCCGTGGCCGCGACGTACCGCGCGCTGGCCGGTCTGCTGGAGTCGGCGGGCCGTCGTGCCGAAGGAGCGGAATCGGACCCGTACGACACCAGACGGCAGGCCTTCACCGAATCCCTCAACCACGCCTACGACCTCATCCTCGCCCGCCGCGCCCGCGAACACGGCCGGTCCAGCCCGCTCGTACGGCTGCTCGCGCAGCTCAATGTGATCATCCCGCTGGCCGAGGCCGCGCCCGCCGCTCATCTGCGCGGCCGGCCGCTGCCCGCCGCGGTCCCGGCCGCCGTGGAGGAGTTGGCGGACGCGATCGCCTCGGGCCGCACCGTGGGCCCCACGCCGGAGCTGCCCGCGCCCGACGACCCGTCCGCCCGCGCGGTCGACACCGCGCTGCGGCACGCCTTCGCCGTGGTGCGCCGCACCGACACCGACCCGGACAATCTCGACGACCAGCTCGGCCGCCCCGCCGCACTCCGGGTCCGCGCCCGCCGCGGCGCGCGCAACATACTGCTCTCCGGGGCGTCCTGGCGGTACGGGTTGCGCCTCGCGCTCTGCATCGGCCTCGCCCAGTCGCTGGTGTCGCTCGTCCCCGTACCCCGCTCGTACTGGGTGGCGCTCACCGTCACCTTCATCCTCAAGCCCGACTTCGGCTCGGTCTTCTCGCGCGCGGTGCTGCGCGCGCTCGGCACGGCGCTCGGCCTCATCACCTCCGCCGCGATCCTGGCGGCGGTGCCGCTCGGCTGGTGGGACGTCGCGGTGATGCTGGTCGTCGCCGGGCTGGTCCCGGCGTTCGCCGCGAAGGGGTACGCGTTCCAGACTGCGGCCATCACGCCGGTGATCCTGCTGCTCTCCGACACCCTCAACCGCCAGGGTTCCGCCCTCGTGGTCCCGCGCTTCGTCGACAGCATGATGGGCTGCGCGATCGCCCTGATCGTCGGCTATCTGCTCTGGCCGGAGAGCTGGCGCAGCCGGATCGGGGACCGGCTCGCCGACTCGGTCGAGGACACGGCGGAGTATGTGCGCCGCGCGTTCGTGTACGGGGCCGACCAGAGCGACCGGCTACGCATGCGGCGCCGTCTCTACCGCGATCTGTCCGTCGTACGCAGCGAGTTCCAGCGGGCCGTGACCGAGCCGCCGCCCACCGGGCCGCGCGCCGCGGCCTGGTGGCCGCTGGTCGTCGCGGTGGAGCGCGTCGTGGATGCGACGACGGCGGCCCGGGTCCGCGTCGACTACGGCGCCGAACCGCCCACCCCCGCCGAGATCGCCGGCATCGAGCGGGAGTTGCGGAAGCTGGCGGCCGGGGTGCGGTCGAGCAAGGTCCTGGTGGAGGTACGGACGGAGCCGGCGGCCGACGAGAAGGGCGTCCTGGCTCCACTGCGCCAGGAGGTGCGGGCGGCGCGGGCGATCGCCTCTCCACAACGCAGGACCGGCCTCACTGATCGGACGCCTTGAGCATCCTCTCGGGCACTTTGAGCGTGGCCCACACCCGCTTCCCCGGGCCGAGTCGCGGCGCCACGCCCCAGTCGTCGGCGAGCGCGGTCACCAGCGCGAGCCCCCGCCCGCACTCGTCTTCGAGGTCGGGGGTGCGAGGGCGTGGCAGATAGTCCCCCGCGTCCTCGACCTCCAGTCTGAGCAGCCCTTGGACCCGTTCCAGGGTGACGGCGATCTCCCTCCCCGGTGGGCTGCCGTGGCGCAGCGCGTTGGTGACGAGCTCCGACAGCAGGAGGGCGGCGGTCTCGCCGGGATCTCCGGGCAGATCAACCTTCGTATGAAGAACTTCGCGGGCCCGGCCGACGCTACGTGGGTGACTGGGGAGGCGGAACGTGAAGCGCTGTGTGTGCTGGTGCGGCTGGTCACGCTGTTCACCGTCGTGGTTCATGGGAAGGACCTTCCCTGTGGTGCCGGTTTTACTTTCCGTGCACCAAAGGTGACCGTGTGCAGCTAAACTCATCCGTTCGCTGACATTCGCGAAACCCCGCGGTCAGCCCTGAAACCCCCGGTTCTGAGGCCGGTTCTGAGGCCGGTCCTGGGACCAGTCCTGAAGCCGGTCCTGAAGCCGGTCCTGAAGCCGGTCCAGCTCCCTGCGGTCGCGCTTCGTGGGGCGGCCCGCCCCCCGGTCGCGCAGGGCGATGGGGACGGTCAGTTCGCGCGGCGGAGGCGGCGGGCTGTTGTCCACGTAGCACTCCACGGCCACCGGCGCGCCCACCCGCTTCTTCACGACGCGCGAGACCACCACGACCCGGTCGCGGGCCGCGTGGCGCAGCCGGATCTCGTCGCCCGGCTTGATCGCGTACGCGGGCTTGACCCGCTCGCCGTTGACGCGGACGTGGCCGGCGCGGCAGGCGGCGGCGGCCTGGGAGCGGGTCTTGGTGAGCCGTACCGACCAGATCCAGGAGTCGACCCGTGCGGTCCCCGCGTCCGAAGCCTCAGAAGTCATACATCGAGGGTAAGCGCGGAGGGCCCGGCGGCTCTCCCCCTTTATCCGTGTCCATCCGTGTCGGCTGCCCGTGTCAGCTCATCCGATGGTCCGCGTCTACGCAGAGCGGGGTGACGCCGGTCCGAGACGGCGCCACCCCGCGGTCGTGCCCGGAAAGATCCGGTCAGATCGGGTCAGGTCAAGTCAGATCTGATCTGATCTGATCTGATTAGGGCAAGGCAGGGCAGGTCGGCGTCAGACGCCGATGTCGCTGCCGTCCTTGCGCCAGACCGAGACCACCGACGGACGGACGATCTTGCCGGGGCCGTCGGGCCACGCGCTCGCCGGCTTCTCGACGGACGCGCCGTCGATCTCGCCCGGGTGCTGCACCGCGACCAGGACCCGGCGGTCCTGGACGATCGGGCCGCAGGTCTCCGCACCGTTCGGCATGGTCAGGAACTGCTTCAGCTCACCGCGCCGCTCGCCCTGCGTCGCGACGCCGAACAGGCCGTCGTGCGTACCGAGCGCGTTGCCGTCCGTCGAGATCCACAGGTTGCCGTGCGCGTCGAAGGCGACATTGTCCGGGCAGGAGATCGGGCTGACCTTGTCCTTGGGGAAGCCCGCGAAGTAGGTGGCCGGGTCGTTCGGGTCACCCGCGACCAGGAAGAGCCGCCAGGCGAACCCGTCGCCCGCCGGGTCGTCCCAGTTCTCCGCCAGCTCCAGTACGTGACCGTGCTTGTTGGCGTTACGGGGGTTGGCCTCGTCGGCGCCCGCCTTGCCCGCCTTGCCGCGGTCGGTGTTGTTCGTCAGCGCGACATAGACCCGGCCGGTGCGCGGCGACGGCTCGACATCCTCGGGACGGTCCATCTTGGTGGCGCCGACCTTGTCGCCCGCGAGGCGCGTGAAGACGTACACCTCGTCGGCGGTCATACCGGGCACATGCGAGACATCGCCGGTCGCCAGCGGGATCCAGACACCGGAACCGTCGAACTCGCCGTCGTTCGGGAGCTTGCCCGTGCCGTCGAGCTCGCCCGCCGGGCTGTCACCGGTCAGCTTGGCGACATACAGCGTGCCCTCGTCGAGCAGCGTCAGGTTGTGCTCGTGGGCGGCGCGGCTGCCGTCCTTCTTCATCTGCTTCGACGAGACGAACTTGTAGAGGTAGTCGAAGCGCTCGTCGTCGCCCATGTAGACGACGGGGCGGCCGTCGGCGGTCAGCCGGGGCTGCGCGGCCTCGTGCTTGAAGCGGCCGAGGGCGGTGCGCTTGCGGGGCGTGGAGTCCGGGTCGTACGGGTCGAGCTCGACGACCCAGCCGAAGCGGTGCGCCTCGTTGGGCTCCTGCTTGAGGTCGAACCGCTTGTCGAACAGCTCCCACTTGCGCTCGCTGGCCGCGGTGCCGATGCCGTAGCGCAGGTCCGTTTCGCTCGAACCGTTGGCGAAGTACTGGTTGAAGTTCTCCTCGCCGTGCAGCGTGGTGCCCCAGGGGGTGGTGCCGCCGGCGCAGTTGTTGAGCGTGCCGAGGACCCTGCTGCCCGTACGGTCCGCCGAGGTGCGGAGCAGATCGCTGCCCGCGGCCGGGCCGGTGAGACGGAACTCGCTGGTGGCGGTGAGACGGCGGTTGAGCTCGTGGCGGGTGACGGCGGTGAGCTTGCCGCTCTTGCGGTCCTCCTCGACCACGACGACGGAGAGGCCGTGGGCGGCCCAGGCGATCTCCACCTGCTCGCGGGTCGGCTTGGCCGGGTCGTAGCCCTTGAACATCAGAATCTCGTCGGTGTACTCGTGGTTGGCCACGAGGACCTGACGACCGCGCTCGCCCTTCAGCGGCAGCAGGCTCAGGAAGTCGTTGTTGTACCCGAACTGGCCGGCCTGCGCCTTGGCGGTCTGCTTGTCCGGGTTGAAGGCCGGCGCACCGCGCAGGATCGGTTCGCCCCAGCGGATGACCACGTTCTGGTCGTAGCCGGAGGGGATGGTCACCTTGTCCGCGGTGTTGGGGGCGACCGGGGTGAAGCGCAGGCCGCGGGCGCCGTCGGCCTTGCCACCCGCGCCACCGGCGTTGCCGTTGCCGTTGCCGGCGAGCGCGGCGGCGGACGCCGGGGAATTGCCGGGGCCGAAGGCGAGTGCGCTGCCCGCCGCGGTGGCGACCGTCACGACGGCGGCGGCGCGCACCATGGAACGTCTCGACATGGCACCGGCGATGATGTCACCGACGTACTCGTTGTCGCTCTTGTTCGGAACCTCGTGGAAACAGGCGTCGCCGCAGCGGTAACGGCAGGTCAGCGCGGAACGCCCACCCGGGTGAGGACTGGAACTCGAACTGAGCAGCGGCAGCAGTTTGCGCACTTTCGCCTCCGGAAATGCGATGGTTCGGCGCGCACCGCGCCGACAGCGTGTCGGGATGTCTCGGCTCGTGACGCTAGGTGCGGATGCCACCAGGGTGGCGACCTCCAGGTAAACGGCACATGAATCCGCACCGACCTCATGGCCTGGAGAGGGTAATGCCGGTGGCGCACGAGAGTACCGTCCTGCCCGCAGGGCCGCCCTACCCGTGGACCGCCCCTGCCGGAGATCGTTCGCGGCGGCCGCTAACCTTACGTATCCGCCCTGGCCAGGGATGCGCGTTTCCCCGGTGGCGGACACCGCACCCAACTCATCTGAAAGGCCTCGCCCATGGGCATTCGGAGCTTGCTGCGCAAGGTGTTCGGACGCGACCGTGCGGAGGAGCACCACGAGTCGGCGCCGGTCTCGGCCTCGGTACCGTCACAGGCGGGCCGTTCGGACCGTACGGATTCGGCGGAGCCGACGCCCAAGGACTCGGGTACGGACACGACGGCCGTCCCGGACACGACGGCCGTCCCGGACACGACGGCCGTCCCGGACACGACCACGACAGCGACCACGACCTCGACGGCGACCACGAGCGCGGTCACGGTCACAGCCACGGCCACGGACCCGGCGCCTGCCGCCGCTCCCGCCCCCGTTGAGTCCAAGGACTCGGTCGAGCCCAAGGACGTCGAGCCCAAGGACATCGGAGGGGCGGCGGCGGATCTGGTGGCCGCGGCGTTCGACAACCCGCGCCCGGCCGATCCCGACCGCGGCGTGCCTTCACAGCTGCCGCGGACGAGCGCGATCGAGGAGCCGCCAGTGCTCACGGCCACGCCTGCCCCGGCCGCCACGCCCGCCCCCACGCCCACGGTCCCCGCGCAGGCCACGGCGGAGCCCGAACTCGACATGGCTTCCGTGCGGGAGGCGGTTGTCCCGGCGGCACCGGAACCGGAACCCGAGCCCGAACCCCGGACCACGGCGGAACCGAAGGCCGAGGCCGAGCCCGAAGTCGTCGCGCCCGTACTCGAAGCCGAGCCCGAGCCCGTCACCGAGCCCGAGCCCGAGCCCGAGCCCGCCGCCGCCCGCCCCGCCCTCACCCTCGCCCGCGTCAAGTCCCGTGCCCCCGGCCTCGCCGACCACTACAAGGCCGCCGGCGCCGCCCTCAAGAAGCGCGGCCTCACGGGGGAGCGGGCCACCGTCTATCTGGTGCTCGACCGGTCCGGTTCCATGCGGCCGTATTTCAAGGACGGCAGCGCCCAGCACCTCGGCGAGCAGGCCCTCGCGCTCGCGGCGCACCTGGACGGGAGCGCGACCGTCTCCGTCGTGTTCTTCTCCACGGACATCGACGGAACCGGTGAGGTCGGTCTCACCGACTACGAGGGGAAGATCGACGAACTGCACGGCTCCCTCGGCCGCATGGGGCGTACGAACTACCACCGCGCCGTCGAAGAGGTCGTCGCGCTGCACGAGAAGTCCGGCTCGGCCGGGCCCGCGCTGGTGATCTTCCAGACGGACGGTGCGCCCAGCGCCGTACGCCTCGCCGAGCAGGCTCTCGCCGAGGCGGCGAAGCTGCCGCTCTTCTGGCAGTTCGTGGCGTTCGGCGAGGAGGACGCCAAGGGCTTCGACTTCGCGCGGAAGCTCGGCGCGGACGAGGCCACGGCGAACGTCGGCTTCTATCACGCGGGCCCGGTGCCCAGCGAGGTCCCGGACACCACGTTCTACCGCGAGCTGCTCGCCGCCTGGCAGCCGTCCACCCCCGACAACTGACCCGACCCGTACCGCCTTACCGCCGTCGGCCCGCGTCCCGTACGCGGCGCCGGCGGCGGTTTCGGTTCCGGCCCCGGTCGCGGCCGTGGCCGGGGCCGGGGCCGCCGTCAGTCGCCGTCGCGCTCGGCCTTCGGCAGCGTCACCGTCACCGCCAGCCCCCCGCCCACGCCGCCCGGCTCCGCCCTGACCGTCCCCCCGTGCGCCACCGCGATCGAGCGGACGATGGAGAGGCCGAGCCCCGCGCCACGCCCCATCCGGTCGCGGCCCTCTCCCCGCCGGAACGGTTCGAACAGCGCGGGGATGTCCGCCTCGGCGACGAAGGGGCCGGTGTTCCGCACCACCAGCTCCCCGCCCCGTACATCGACGTCCACCGTCCCCCCGGGCACGTTGTACGTCACCGCGTTGGCCAGCAGGTTTCCCACCAACTGCGCGAGCAGCGCCCGGTTTCCGCGCACCACGCCGGCGTCAACGACACACAGGGAGATCCGCCGCCCGTAGCGGACCGTCTCCTCGGCCACCGCCTCGCCAAGATCGACCGGCTCCTGGTCCTCCACCTCGCGCTCGCTGCGCGCCAGCACCAGCAACCCCTCGATGAGCTGCTCGCTGCGCCGGTTGTTGTCGAGCAGCGTCTCCTTCGTACGGGCCAGCTCGGCCGGCGTGCACAGGTCGTCCAACCCGACCTGGATCGCGGCGCGTTGGGTCGCCAGCGGGGTACGCAGCTCGTGCGAGGCGTTCGCGATGAACCGGCGCTGGCTGTCGAAAGCTTTCTGCAGGCGCCCCAGGAGGGCGTCCAGGGTGTCGCCCAGTTCCTTCAGCTCGTCATCGGGGCCGCTCGCGCCGATCCGTTCGTGAAGATTGTGTTCGGACAAGCGGCGGGCCTTCGCCGTCATCGCGTGCACCGGGCGCAGCACGCGCCCCGCCGTCCACCAGCCGACCCCGACCGCGCACGCCGCCATGACCAGCAGCGCGGCGACGGACCAGAACAGCATCTCGTCGGAGGCGGCGTCCGTGACGTTGTCGGTGAGCTGATGCACGGCCACGGGCCGGGCCTGCTGCTGGCCGATCAGCCCGCGCACCGACGAGACGGGGAACGCGGGCGACACCTGGACCGGCGCCACCCGCGCGGCGATCTCCTGGGCCTCGTTCTGCGTACCGGCGCTGGAGAGCAGATTGACGACGGTGAGCAGACAGCCACCGAGGACGACGAAGACGCCGCCATAGATAAGGGCTATGCGTGTACGGATGGTGGAGCCGGGGGCCGGCGCCTTACCCGCTGTTCCCGTTCTCCCCCGCCCGCCGCCTCTCACGGCGCGTATCACAGCGCGTACCCCACCCCTTGCACCGTACGGATCAGCGGCGGATCCCCGAGTTTGGCCCGCAGCTTGCTGAGACAGACCCGGACCGCGCCGGTGAAGGGATCGGCGTGCGCGTCCCAGGCCCGCTCCAGCAGTTCCTCGGCGGAGACCGGCGCCCCGTCCGCCTCCAGCAGGATCTGGAGCACCGAGAACTCCTTGGGCGAGAGGTCGAGCGCCACCCCGTCCCGCGACGCCGTCCGCCGTACGGAATCGAGCCGTACGCCGTGCCGCTCCAGCTGCGGCGGTACGGGTCTGGCGCTGCGCCGCCGCAGCGCGCGCACCCGCGAGACCAGCTCGGGGAAGTCGAAGGGCTTGCCCAGATAGTCGTCGGCACCCAGATCGAGCCCCTCGACGCGGTCCTCCATGGAGGCGGACGCGGTGAGCATCAGGATGCGCGTACGGGACGACTCGGCGACCAGCTTGCGCGCGACGTCGTCGCCGTGGACGCGTGGCAGGTCGCGGTCGAGGACGACGACGTCGTAGTCGTGGAGTCCCAGATAGGCGAGGGCGGCGTCACCGCTGTACACGGTGTCGACGGCGAATCCCGCCCGCCGCAGTCCGGTGGCCACCAGCTCCGCCAGGACCTCCTCGTCCTCGGCGACCAGTACCCGCATGCTGCCGTCCCCTGCCCCTGTCCCCTGCCCCGCCTCGTACATGATGCCCTTTCTCTCCCAGGATGTGCCTGTCTACGGGAAGGGGTGTTTCGGAAAGCTCTCCCCTGCCCCGGTGCCCCGTCCCGGTGCTCCCGCCCCGCTGCCCCCGTACGCCCCCTCGCATCGCCGCGCATCCCCGCGCTCCCCCGCGCACCCCGGGAAGCGCGGGCGACTCGCGTGGGACGGGTCGGATACGATATTGACATTCCGTAGACCAATTGGTCACACCGTGTAGCGACTTGGGAGCAGCCTGCAATGGCTCGACACCTCATCACCAGCGCCCTTCCGTACATCAACGGGATCAAGCACCTGGGCAACATGGTGGGGTCCATGCTCCCGGCGGATGTGTACGCCAGGTACCTCCGCCAGCGCGGCCACGAGGTCCTGTACATCTGCGCGACCGACGAGCACGGCACCCCCGCCGAGCTGGCGGCGAAGGAAGCGGGCGTCCCGGTCGACGCCTTCTGCGCCGAGCAGCACGACGCCCAGAAGGCCATCTACGACGGCTTCGAGCTCGCCTTCGACTACTTCGGCCGCAGCTCGTCCGCGCAGAACCGCGAGATCACCCAGCACTTCGCGCGCCGCCTGAAGGAGAACGGCTTCATCGAGGAGCGGGCGATCCGCCAGGTCTTCTCGATCGCCGACGACCGCTTCCTGCCGGACCGCTACATCGTCGGTACGTGTCCGCACTGCGGCTACGACAAGGCCCGCGGCGACCAGTGCGAGAACTGCACCCGCGTCCTGGACCCGACCGATCTGATCAACCCGCGCTCCGCGATCAGCGGCAGCAGCGAGCTGGAGGTCCGCGAGACCAAGCATCTCTTCCTCCTCCAGTCGAAGCTGGCGGGCGAGGTCGAGACCTGGATCGACGCGGCCGGCGCGGAGTGGCCGCAACTCGCCTCCTCGATCGCCCGCAAGTGGCTGACCGAGGGCCTGCACGACCGCGCGATCACCCGCGACCTGGACTGGGGCGTACCGGTCCCGGCCGACACCTGGCCGGAGCTGGCCGCCGAGGGCAAGGTCTTCTACGTCTGGTTCGACGCGCCCGTCGAGTACATCGGCGCGACGAAGGAGTGGGCGGACGCCGCGCGGGACACAGACCCGGCGAACCGCGACTGGAAGTCCTGGTGGTACGAGGCGGACGACACCGTCCGCTACACGGAGTTCATGGCCAAGGACAACGTCCCGTTCCACACGGTGATGTTCCCGGCCACCCAGCTCGGCACCCGCGAGCCGTGGAAGAAGGTCGACTACGTCAAGGCCTTCAACTGGCTCAACTACTACGGCGGCAAGTTCTCCACCTCGCAGAAGCGGGGCGTCTTCACCGACGCGGCGCTGGACCTGCTGCCCGCCGACTACTGGCGCTACTTCCTGATGGCGAACGCGCCCGAGTCGGACGACACGTCCTTCTCCTGGGAGCACTTCACGGCGACGGTCAACAAGGACCTCGCCGACACCCTCGGCAACTTCGTGAACCGCGTCCTGTCCTTCTCGCGCAAGCGCTTCGGCGACGCGGTACCGGCCGGCAAGCCGGCGGGCGAGGCGGAGGCGAGGCTCGGCGAGGAGATCGCGGGGCTGCTCGCGGAGTACGAGGGCCACATGGAGACGCTCCAGTTCCGCAAGGCCGCCGCGGCGCTGCGCGCCCTGTGGTCCGCGGGCAACTCGTATCTGGAGGAGAAGGCTCCCTGGCTGGAGATCAAGTCCGACGAGGAGGGTGCGGCGCTGACCCTGCGGACGGCGATGAACCTGATCCATCTGTACGCGGTGATCTCCGAGCCGTTCATCCCGGCGTCCGCCAGGGCGATGCGGGAGGCGTTCGCGCTGACCGACGACACGGCGCGCTGGGTCACGGCCGGGGAGGCGAAGGCGCTGGCGTCCGTTCCGGCCGGTACGGCGTTCACCGTCCCGCCGGTGCTCTTCGCCAAGATCACCGATGAGGACCTGGCCGCGTACCGGGAGCGCTTCGGCGGCGAGGACCCGGCGGCGGCGGCGTAACACGCGGCTGCCGCTTACGGCACGCCAGGCCGGGGCCCGGGACGTCAGGTCCCCCGGGCCCTCGCGCGTACGCGGCGGGGCGGGCGCCTTCGTACCGTCGGCCGCTCGGAGGTCGGTCGCCGTCCGCGTGCCGGTCGCCGGGCGAGTACGCCGGTCAGCTCCAAGCCAGTCCGCCGGGCAGTCGCCGGGCGAGTCCGCATGTCAGTCGCTGAGCGAGTCCGCGTCGCCCATCACCACGATCGGCCGCTTCGCCGGGTCCAGCATCCGCAGCAGTTCCTTCATCCGCCAGCGCGGCAGCGAGACACAGCCCTGGGTGGGCCCGCCGTGGTCCACATGGAGCCAGATGCCGCCGCCCTTGTTCTCGCCGAGCGGCCGGGTCCAGTCGAGCGGTGTGGTGCCGGGCAGCCGGTTGTAGTTGATCGCGACCACATAGTCGAAGGACCCCGCGAGCGCCTCGCCCTGGAAGCCGTCGCCCGACGCCTCGAAGGCGGAGCCGCGGTCGTACGGGAGCTTCGTGCCCGGGTCGGGCAGCTTGCCGCCCGCGTCGGTGAGGTTGAACACCCCGATGGGCGAACGCAGATCGCCCTGGAAATGGTCGTCGGTCCAGCCGCGCACGGCGTTGTGGGCGGGCCAGACGTCCGAGACGGCATGCCAGCCGGTGACCGGATCGCGCTCGTAGACGACGACGGAGGACGTGCTGGAGTCCCGGTCCGTGCCCGTCACCACGACGGCCTGGAACGCCTGCGGGGAGATCTCGGCGCGGGTCGCCGGACCGAGCGAGGGGATCTCCTCCTGCTGGACGTTCTGCGCCTCGGGAGCGGACAGTCCCGTGCCGCCGCCGGCGGCATCGGCGCCGACCGCGGCGCCCTTGTCCTTCGCGGCCGCCTCGCCCGGCGCCGAGCCCACGTTGTCCGCGTGGTCCGTGGTGCCGCCGAAGCCCGAGCAGCCGGTGAGCAGCAGGCCGGTCGCCAGCAGCGCGGCGATCAGCGGTCCTCTGCGAACAGGGCGGACAGGGGGCACAGACATGTACGGGCCTCTTTCATCTCGCGTTCCGGGGATGCTTGGTAGTGGTGGGGTCGGTCACAGGTGCTCTGCCGAAGTCTGCGCCGGTGATCATCGCGTGGGCGCCCTCGACGGTCCCCGGCGAGTCGCCCGCGGCGCACAGAGTGACGGTGACCGCCGAGTAGGGGGCGGGGGCGTCACCGATCAGTCCGGTGAACTCCTGGGTGCCGCCGGCCTTCCGGCAGGCCAGGGAAGGGCTCTCCGACGGGTGCAGCACCGGCGGATCCTGGGCCTTGGCCGACAGATCGGCCTCCTTGCGCGCGACCAGCGTGACCAGAGCGCCGCCGGGCCGGAGGACCTGCACCGGAAGGCACAGGCTCTGGTCGTTCCCGGGACAGGGCTGTTCGTACGGGACGAGCCGCTGGGTCGAGACGTAGCCACGGGCCGGCTGCTTGTACCGGGCGTTCTCCGGCACGTCGAGGGCCTGCCAGGTGTCGGGCAGCCGGAGGGTGAGACCGGCCACATGTGCGAAGCGCGTCCGCTGGTCCTTCGCGTCGGCGGGCGTGGGGGGCGGGGGCGTGGGGGGCGGGGGCGCGCCGTCCGGGAGCGCGGTGAGCGTGGGCGCGGTGAGCGTGGGCGGCGTGGCCGAGGGGCCGGTGGCCGGCGGCGGGGTGGCCGGAGGCGCGGTGGCCGAGGGGGCTGAGGACGCGGGTGGCGTGGACTCCTCCCCGGCGCGCAGCACGCCGGGCAGGAGCGTGCCGGCGAGGACCAGCCCGGTCACGGCCGCCGCGGTGGCCCCGGCCGTACGGCGCCGGCGGCGGTTCCGGGCGACCCGTTCCCGTACTCCGTGCAGCCGTCCCTCGGGGGCGGGCAGCCGGGGCACGGCCCTCTCCAGCAGGATCCGCAGCTCCCGTTCGTCCTCCGCGCCCGGCTCACGCCCGGCGCCCGGCTCACGCCCGGCCCGGATCCCACTGCCGGTCCCGCCTGTTCCGTCCGTTCCATCCGGCCTGTCCGGCCAGGAGTCACCCACAGCGGTCACCTTCTGCGACCCCGGCAGTCCATGGCAGCGCGGCTCGAACGACAACACCAACGGCCTGCTGCGGCAGTACTTTCCCCAAGGCACCGACCTGGCCGTCCACACCCGCGACCACCTGGACGCCGTCACCGCCGAACTCAACGGCCGCCCACGCAAAACGCTCGACTGGGAAACCCCAGCCGAGCGCCTGCATAATCTGCTCACGGCCTGATCAACACGACCACGTGTTGCAACGACCCCTAGAAAGCGCCCACGGTCCCGGGCCCCTTCGCGTGTGCCGGAGGGCTACTCGCCGGACTTCGCCGGCGGCTTGCGCAGCGCGATGTTCAGCTCGCGGAGGCGGGACTCGGCCAGCTCCGTGGGCGCGCCCATCATCAGGTCCTGCGCGTTGCCGTTGAGCGGGAAGGCGATCGTCTCGCGGATATTCGGCTCGTCGGCCAGCAGCATCACGATGCGGTCGACGCCCGGGGCGATGCCGCCGTGCGGCGGGGCGCCGAGGCGGAACGCGCGGAGCATGCCCGCGAACTCGTGCTCGACGGTCTCGCGGTCGTAGCCGGCGATCTCGAACGCCTTGATCATCAGCTCGGGCTCGTGGTTACGGATCGCGCCGGAGGACAGCTCGATTCCGTTGCAGACGATGTCGTACTGCCACGCCAGGATGTCCAGCGGGTCCTTCGTCTCCAGGTCTTCCAGACCGCCCTGGGGCATCGAGAACGGGTTGTGCGAGAAGTCGATCTTCCCGGTCTCCTCGTCCCTCTCGTACATCGGGAAGTCGACGATCCAGCAGAACCGGAAGACGCCCTCCTCGAAGTGGCCCGCGCGCTTGGCCGCCTCGACGCGCACCGCGCTCATGATCTTGGAGACCTCGTCGAACTCTCCCGCGCCGAAGAAGACGGCGTGGCCGGGGGCGAGCCCCAGGCGCTCGGTGAGCAGCTTGACGTTCTCCTCGGTGAGGAACTTGGCGATCGGGCCGCTCAGCGAACCGTCCTCGCCGACCCGCACCCAGGCCAGGCCCTTCGCGCCGTGCTCGACGGCGTACTCACCGAGCCCGTCGAAGAACTTGCGCGACTGGCCCGCCGTGTCCGGCACCGGCAGGGCGCGGACGTGCTTCCCGGCGAACGCCTTGAACTCGGAGCCCTCGAAGATGTCCGAGATGTCGGCCAGTTCGAGCTTGGCGCGCAGGTCCGGCTTGTCGTTGCCGTACTTCAGCATCGACTCGCGGAACGGGATGCGCGGGAACGGCGAGGTCACATGGCGGCCGTTGCCGAACTCCTCGAACAGCTCGGTCATCAGCTTCTCGATCGGCCGGAAGACGTCCTCCTGCTCGACGAAGCTCATCTCGACATCGAGCTGGTAGAACTCGCCGGGCGAGCGGTCGGCGCGGGCGTCCTCGTCGCGGAAGCACGGCGCGATCTGGAAGTAGCGGTCGAAGCCGGAGATCATCAGCAGCTGCTTGAACTGCTGCGGAGCCTGCGGCAGCGCGTAGAACTTGCCCGGGTTCAGCCGGGACGGGACCACGAAGTCACGGGCGCCCTCGGGAGAGGTGGCGGTGAGGATGGGCGTGGCCATCTCGTTGAAGCCCAGCGCGGTCATCTTGTGCCGGATGGCGGAGATGACGGACGTACGCAGCATGATGTTGCGGTGCATGCGCTCGCGGCGCAGGTCGAGGAAGCGGTACTCCAGGCGCCGCTCCTCGTTCACTCCGTCCTCGGCGTTGACCGTGAACGGCAGCGGGCCCGCCGCGCCGAGGATCTCGACCTCGGCGACCTCGATCTCGATCTCGCCGGTCGGCAGCTCCGGGTTGACGTTCTCCGCACCGCGCGCGGAGACCTTGCCGTCGATACGGACGACGGTCTCCTTCGTGAGCTTGGACAACTCCTCGTTCGCGGGGGTGCCGGGGCGGGCCACGAGCTGGACCAGGCCGTAGTGATCGCGGAGATCGATGAAGAGGATGCCGCCCAGGTCTCGGCGATTGTGCAGCCAGCCGCTCAGCCGGACGTCGGTACCGACGTCAGAGGCGCGGAGCTCGCCGCAGGTGTGGGACCTGTACCGATGCATCGTCGTTTCATCCAGTTCTTGGCAAGTCGGGGTTGGCCGGGCGGAAGCGTTACGTCGTACGACACAACAGGTTACCGCCCGGCTGTGACACCCCCCTCGGTGGCGTTTACTCATCAGATATTCATAAAGTGGGACAATGCTCACCGAGGATGTCCTGGCCGCGATCGCGACCGGCCTATGGCGCTGGGACGACGCGTCCGGCACGGTCACCCTCGACGGGGAGGCGGCCCGCCTGCTCGGCATGCCCGAAGAACCCGTGACGCTCACCGAGTCCGCCACGCGCTCCCGTTTCCATCCCATCGACTGGAACGAGATCGACGGCATCGTGAACCTCGCGCTCGCCGAGGGGACCCTGGCCGAGGCCAGGATGCGGGTCGTGGACGAGAGCGGCCGGGTGCTCCGTACCGTACGGGTCAGGACCAAGCCGACCGTCACGTCGCCGGCCGAGGGGGAGCGGGACTACGAGATGGTCGGCACCGTCCAGGCGGTCATCGAGCCCCAGCCGGGCACCACCGTCGAACGGACCTCCGTCACCGGCGACTGGCGCCGCTCCCGCGAGGCCTTCCTGCTCGACGCGGGCCGCGCACTGGCCGAGGCACGCTCCACCGCCGAGGTGCTGCGGGTCGCCGCCTCCCTCTCCATGCCCGGCTTCTCACCGGACGGGCTCGCGGTCTACGGCGTCTCCGGCGAGCGGCTGACGATCATCGGCCACCACGGGCACGCCCCGGAGGACTCGGCCCCGTTCGAGGGCATGACCGTGGACACCGACTACCCGGCGGCCGAGGTCGTACGGACCGGCCGGGCCGTCTATCTGCCGACCCCGGAGGCGTACGCCGAGCGGTACCCCGCCACCTGGCGGTACGTGGAACGCTTCGGCCGCCGCTCCTGGGCCTTCCTCCCGCTGATCGTCGCGGGCCGCACGCTGGGCACCTGGATGGCCGCCTTCAAACACCGTGTCGCGTTCTCGCCGGACGAGCGCTCCGTCCTGACGACGGTGGCCCGCATGCTGGCGCAGGCGCTGGCCCGCGCGGGCGTCGCGGAGACCGAGCGCGAACTCTCCCTCGGCCTCCAGCGAACGATGATGCCGACGCTCGGACCCGAGATCCCCGGCATGACGGTGGCGGCCCGGTACGTACCGACCGGCGGCGGGCTCCAGGTGGGCGGCGACTGGTACGACATGATCCCGCTGCCCGGCGGCGCGGCGCGCTCCCAGAGCCGCTGGGGCGGACGCTTCGCGCTGGTCATCGGGGATGTCCAGGGCCATGACGTACGGGCCGCCGGCCTCATGGGCCAGCTGCGGATCGCCCTGCGCGCGTACGCCTCCGAGGGCCACCGGCCGGACGCGGTGCTCTCCCGCGCCACCCGCTTCCTGGCCGGTCTCAACCACTACCCGGGGCGCGACCGCGGCGGACCGCCCACGGACGCGGGGCCCGCCGCGATGAACGAGTGGTACTCCGTGGCGGGCCCGCGCTTCGCGACCTGCCTCTATCTGGAGGTCGACCCGGAGAACGGGACGCTCGACATCGCCCGCGCGGGCCATCCCGACCCGGTGATCCGCACGGCGGACGGGACCGCGTTCATCCGGCACACCGAAGGCGGGCTGCCCCTCGGCATCGAGACCGACTCCGACTATCCGACGACCCGGCTCGTCCTGGGACCCGGCGAGACGCTCATGCTCTGCACGGACGGGCTCATCGAGACCGGCGGGCACGATCTCGCCACCGGCTGGGCGCGGCTGCGGCCCGTACTGGAGCAGGACAGCGGCGAATCCCTGGAGAAGCTCGCCGACGCCCTCATCCAGGCCGTGCACGGCCCCACCTCGCACTACACGACCGGCCCGCTCGTGGACCGCCGCGAGGACGACATCGCACTCCTGCTGCTCGCCCGGGACCTCGCGCCGACCCGGCTCGGCGGGATTCCCCGGCGTACCGCGCTGACCGTCGCCCAGGCCGAGCCCGAGCGGATCGCGGGCGTACGGCGGCAGCTGCGCGAGCTGCTGCACGACTGGACGGACGAGGAGCAGATCGACTCCGCGGAGCTGATGGTCTCCGAAATGCTCACCAACGTCCTCGTGCACACCGACGCCGACGCCCTGCTCGTCGCGGAGGCGCGCGGCGAGCGGGGAGGCCGCCGGCTGCGCGTCGAGGTCGCCGACACCAGCGACGAACTGCCGCACCGCCGGCGCCCCGGGGAGCTGGCGTCCAGCGGGCGCGGCCTGGTGCTGATGGAGGTGCTGGCCGACGCCTGGGGAGTGGACCCGCGCGGCGAGGGGAAGTCGATCTGGTTCGAGCTCTACGAGTGCGGCGGGACGGAACCCGAGGCGTCGTCGTAGTGGCCGTAGCGGTCCCTCAGCTCGGAGAGGACCCCGAACGCGGCGGCCGTCAGCGGTACCGCGAGCAGCATGCCCAGAATCCCGGCCACGCTGGCGCCCGCCGTGATCGCCAGTATCACCACGGCCGGGTGCATCTGGACCGTACGGCTCTGGATCATCGGCTGGAGCACATGCCCCTCCAGCACCTGCACGGCGAGCACCACCCCCAGCGCCCACAGCCCGATCACCCAGCCCCGGTCGGCGAGCGCGACCAGCACGGCGACGGCGCCGGAGATGAACGCGCCGAGATACGGGATGTACGCCCCGACGAAGACGAGCGCACCGAGCCCGATCGCGCCGGGGACGCGCAGGATCAGCAGGCCGACGGTGATGCAGATCGCGTCGATGAGGGCGATGACCGTGGTACCGCGCATAAACCCCTCCACGGCGCCGAAGGCACGGCGGGCCATCGCCTCGACGGTCTCCCCGGTCGTATGCGGGGCGAAGGTCCTGAGCGCGTCGGCCGCGCGTTCCGAGTCGCGCAGGAAGAAGAACATCAGCAGCAGCGCGAGCACGGCGGTGGCGATCAGCTCGCCGACGACACTGATCCCGGTGAGCACCCCGGAGGCGGCGGTGGCGCCGAACTTCCCGAGCAGCTCCTTGCCGTTCTTCGCCAGATCGTCGAGCGAGGTCCCGGCGGCGCCGAAGTGCCGGGCCATGTCCCGCGCCGCCTCCCGCAGCGAGGTCATGATCTGGTCCCCGTTGTCGACCAGCGCGCTGACGACGATGTACCCCGCGCCGCCGACCACGGCCACGACGGCGACGCAGGTGAGCCCGGCGGCGAGCGACCGGTTCAGCCGCAGCGCGACGAGGCGGCGGTACAGGGGGCCGAGCAGCGCGGTGCCGAGGAGGGCGAGCAGTACGGGCGTGACGGCGGTCTTGAACGTGACGACCAGCCAGATCCCGACGGCCCCGACCCCCGCGATCACCAGCGCCACACCGCACCAGGCGGCGAGGCGCCGGGCGCTCTCGGGGAGGACGGACGGCGGCGAGATCTGCACGCTCCCACCCGACCACGCGGAGGGGGACCTGTCCCGCGTAGGGCTCCGCGCGGGTGACGGTCGCCTCCCGGCGGTGCGCCTCCCGGCGGGGGGTCGTGGGGTGCGGGTGCGGTGCGCCTCCGGCGGGGGTGCGGTGCGGTGCGGGGTGCGGTTGTTGTGGCTGGTGCCGGGGGCCGGGGCCTCCGGAGGTGCATGTCCGGACGGCATGATTTACGGCGCGCAGCTGCCCACAGTCGGAAGACGGGCGTCCGCGCGCCACACATCACGCTTTAGTGTCCGGACACCCACCTCCTGCGACCCCGACCCCCTCCCGCCGGTGGCCTCCCACACCCGCCGCCCTGCTGGGGGTTGGGGGTGGGTGCGGCCCGGGTGGCCCCCGCCAGTCGCCATCTCGGCGGGGGTGAGTGGGCCGGTGCGGGAGCGTGCCGCCGCACCGGCCGGGCCGCTTGAGCGGGCGGTGAAGGGGGCGCGCAGGGGTCGTGTCCGGGACACTAAAGCGTGATGTGTGGCGCGCGACCGCCCGTGCCCTGACTGTGGCCCGTCACGCGCCGTAAATCATGCCGTCCCGGGCGCGAGCCCCGGAGCGACACCCGGCAACAACCCGCACCCGGAAACCGGCCCCAGCCGAAAACGGACGCACCTCGAACCACGCCCCCCCGCCGGACGGCGCACCGCGACACCCGGCGACAACCCGCACCGCACCACCGGCCCCAGCCGAAAACGAACGCACCCCGGACAGCAACCGTCGGCTACGCCGACCCCGCCGACCCCGCCGGGACCGTTCCCAGGCGGCCCGCCTGGAAGTCGTCGAACGCCTGCTTGAGCTCCGCGTGACTGTTCATCACGAACGGCCCGTAATGCGCCATCGGCTCCCGGATCGGACGCCCGCCCAGCAGCACGACCTCCAGGTCCGGCGTGTTCCCGTCCTGGGACTCGTCGGCGCGCACGCTCAGCGCGCCGCCCGCGCCGAACACCGCCGTCTGGCCCATGTGCACCGGGCGCCGGTCCGTACCGACCGAGCCGCGCCCCGCCAGTACGTACGCGAGACCGTTGAAGTCCTCCCGCCAGGGCAGGGTGATCTCCGCACCCGGCCGCAGCGTCGCGTGGATCATCGTGATCGGGGTGTGTGTGATGCCGGGACCCTCGTGTCCGTCCAGCTCGCCGGCGATCACGCGGAGCAGCGCGCCGCCGTCGGGCGAGGTCAGCAGCTGGACCTGGCCGCCGCGGATGTCCTGGTACCGGGGGTCCATCATCTTGTCGGACGCCGGAAGGTTCACCCAGAGCTGGAGGCCGTGGAACAGCCCGCCGGACATGACCAGCGACTCCGGCGGAGCCTCGATGTGCAGTAGGCCGGAGCCCGCCGTCATCCACTGGGTGTCACCGTTCTGGATGGTGCCGCCGCCACCGTTGCTGTCCTGGTGGATGAAGGTGCCGTCGATCAGGTACGTGACGGTCTCGAAGCCGCGGTGCGGGTGCCACGGCGTGCCCTTGGGCTCGCCCGGCGCGTACTCCACCTCGCCCATCTGATCCATCATGATGAACGGGTCGAGGTGCTCGTATTTGATCCCCGCGAACGCGCGACGCACCGGGAAGCCCTCGCCCTCGAATCCGCCGGGGGCGGTCGTGACGGCGAGCACGGGGCGGGCCACGGCGTCGGCCGGAGCCGCCACCCGGGGCAGGGTCAGCGGGTTTTCGACAGTCACTGCGGGCATGAGGGCCTCCTTGATGATTCAACGTTCAATTTAGTTGAACAGTGAACATCTGGCAAGGCGTACTCCATTCCCGTACCGCTTCCAGGGGTGACGACATGAGCACGCCGCGGCCGGGAGGGCCGCGGCGGAAAGGCCGGGAAGGCTGGGAAAGCCGGGAGAACCGGGAAGGAAAGGAACGGACAGGACTCAGCCGTACATACGGCGCATCGCGAAGTCCACCATCTGCTCGACCGCCTTCGCGTCGAACACCATCCGGTGGTCGCCCTCCATGTCCAGTACGAAGCCGTATCCCGTGGGCAGCAGATCGATCACCTCGGCGCCCGTGATCACGAAGTACTTCGACTCCTTGCCCGCGTACCGCCGCAGTTCCTTGAGCGTGCTGAACATGGGGATCACCGGCTGCTGCGTGTTGTGCAGCGCCAGGAACCCGGGGTTGTCACCCCGCGGGCAGTAGACCTTCGACGTCGCGAAGATCTGCTGGAAGTCCTCGGCCGACAACGACCCTGTCGTGAACGCCCGTACGGCGTCCCCGAGCGACGGGGGCGAGGGCTCCGGATACAGCGGCTGCTCGCCGTATCCACCCGCACCGGGGCCGCCCATCGGCTGCTGCTGCGGCTGCTGAGGCGGGTGCGTGTACTGCTGCTGAGCGCCCGGGTTCTGGTCGTAGCCGTACATGAGCGCAAGAGTACTGAGGAATGGCGCCCGGGGGAGCCTCGTCGGCCTCGTCACACTATCCGGGACGGGGTTGCATCTTATTACCCATGGGTAGCATCATCGTAGCTACTTACAGGTACCTGTATGAGGAACCCGCCTCCCCGATCCTTACGGAGTCGTCGCCATGGGGCACTACAAGTCGAATCTGCGCGACATCGAGTTCAACCTCTTCGAGGTCCTCGGACGCGACAAGCTGTACGGCTCCGGACCGTTCGCGGAGATGGACGTGGAGACCGCCAAGAGCATCCTCGAAGAGGTCACGCGCCTCGCGGAGAACGATCTCGCCGAGTCGTTCGCGGACGCCGACCGCAACCCGCCGGTCTTCGACCCGGAGACCAGCACCGCTCCGGTCCCCGCGGCCTTCAAGAAGAGCTACCAGGCGTACATGGACTCCGAGTACTGGCGTCTGGGCCTGCCGGAGGAGATCGGCGGCACGACCTCGCCGCGCTCCCTGATCTGGGCATACGCGGAGCTGATCCTCGGCGCGAACCCCGCCGTGTGGATGTACGCGTCGGGCCCCGCCTTCGCCGGCGTCCTCTTCGACGAGGGCAACGAGGCGCAGAAGAAGGTCGCCGCGTTCGCCGTCGAGAAGCGGTGGGGCTCCACGATGGTCCTCACCGAGCCGGACGCCGGCTCGGACGTCGGCGCGGGCCGTACGAAGGCCGTCGAGCAGGAGGACGGCAGCTGGCACATAGAAGGCGTGAAGCGCTTCATCACCTCCGGTGAGCACGACATGTCGGAGAACATCCTCCATTACGTCCTCGCCCGCCCCAAGGGCGCCGGCCCCGGCACCAAGGGCCTGTCGCTCTTCCTCGTGCCGAAGTACGAGTTCGACTGGGAGACCGGCGAGCTGGGCGAGCGCAACGGCGTCTATGCCACGAACGTCGAGCACAAGATGGGCCTCAAAGCCTCCAACACCTGCGAGATCACCTTCGGTGACCGCCACCCCGCCAAGGGCTGGCTGATCGGTGACAAGCACGAGGGCATCCGCCAGATGTTCCGCATCATCGAGTTCGCCCGGATGATGGTCGGCACGAAGGCCATCGCCACGCTCTCCACCGGCTATCTCAACGCGCTGGAGTACGCCAAGGAGCGCGTCCAGGGCCCCGATCTCGCGCAGTTCATGGACAAGGCCGCGCCCAAGGTCACCATCACGCACCACCCCGATGTGCGGCGCTCGCTGATGACGCAGAAGGCGTACGCCGAGGGCATGCGCGCCCTCGTCATGTACACCGCCTCCGTCCAGGACGAGATCGCCGTCAAGGAGGCCGAGGGCGAGAACGCCAAGGCGCTGCACGGGCTGAACGATCTGCTGCTGCCGATCGTGAAGGGCTACGGCTCGGAGCGGTCGTACGAGCAGCTCGCGCAGTCCCTCCAGACCTTCGGCGGCTCCGGCTATCTGCAGGAGTACCCGATCGAGCAGTACATCCGGGACGCCAAGATCGACACCCTCTACGAGGGCACCACCGCGATCCAGGGCCAGGACTTCTTCTTCCGGAAGATCGTCCGCGACCAGGGCCAGTCGCTGAACACGCTCGCCGAGGAGATCAAGACGTTCCTGGCGGTCGGCACCGGCGGTACGGAGCTGGCCCCGGCCCGTGACGCGCTCGCCAAGGCGGCCGGTGACCTGGAGGCGATCGTCGGCCGGATGCTGACCGACCTGACCTCCACCGGCGAGGACGTCAAGAACATCTACAAGGTCGGGCTCAACACGACGCGGCTGCTGATGGCCTCGGGCGATGTGGTCGTCGGTTATCTGCTGCTGCGCGGGGCGGCCGTGGCCGCCGAGAAGCTGGAGACGGCCGCCGCGAAGGACGTGGCGTTCTACCGGGGCAAGATCGCGGCGGCGAAGTTCTTCGCCGCGAATGTCCTGCCGGACGTCTCGACGCAGCGCGCGCTCGCCGAGTCCGTCGACGGCTCCCTGATGGAGCTGGACGAAGCGGCCTTCTGACCGGGCCGCGCCACCGGGTCGCGACGGCAGGGCACCTCTCCTCGGGAGGTGTCCTGCCGTCTGTCCGTCTCCCCTCCCGCCTCCCCTCCGCCTCCACTCCCCCGCTCTCCGCCCGCTCTCCCGCCGTTCGGTCCCGTCCGCCGGCCCGGTTCGCGTGCCTGTTCTCCCTATGTGCGGAGCTTGTCCCGCCCCAGTTACGTGCCGTTCCAACCGGTGGCGGGCCGGGTGTCGGAACCCGTCGTTATGGTGAACCCCATGAGCACTTCCGCCCGCTTCGACCGCGGCCACACCGACGACCTCATCTCCTTCTTGACGGCCAGTCCTTCGCCGTATCACGCGGTGGCCAACGCCGCGGAGCGGCTGGAGAAAGCAGGCTTCCGGCAGCTGCGGGAGACGGACGCCTGGGACGGGTCGGCGGGCGGGCGGTTCGTGCTGCGCGGCGGGGCGATCATCGCCTGGTTCGTCCCGGAGGGCGCGGATCCGCACACCCCCTTCCGAATCGTCGGCGCCCATACGGACTCCCCGAACCTGCGGGTGAAGCCCCTGCCGGACACCGGCTCGTACGGCTGGCGCCAGATCGCCGTCGAAATCTACGGCGGGACGCTCCTCAACACCTGGCTCGACCGCGATCTGGGCCTCGCGGGCCGCATCACCCTGCGCGACGGCTCGCACCGGCTGATCAATATCGACCGCGCCCTGCTCCGCGTCCCACAGCTGGCCGTGCACCTGGACCGCTCCGTCAACACCGAGGGCCTCAAGCTGGACCGGCAGCGCCACATGCAGCCGATCTGGGGCCTCGGGGATCCCCAGGAAGGCGACCTGATCCGCTTCGTCGCACAGGAGGCGGGGGTCGACGCCGCGGACATCACCGGCTGGGACCTGATGCCGCACTCGATCGAGCCGCCCTCCTATCTCGGCCGCGACCGCGAGCTGCTGGCCGGGCCCCGGATGGACAACCTGCTGTCGGTGCACGCCGGTACGGCGGCGCTGGCCGCCGTCGCCACCTCCGCCGCCGCCGAGCCGCTCCCGTACATCCCGGTGCTCGCCGCCTTCGACCACGAGGAGAACGGCTCGCAGTCGGACACCGGCGCGGACGGGCCGCTGCTCGGCACGGTCCTCGAACGCTCGGTGCTCGCCCGCGGCGGTACGTACGAGGACCGGGCGCGGGCCTTCGCCGGCACGATCTGCCTGTCGTCCGACACCGGCCACGCCGTGCACCCGAACTACAGCGACCGCCACGACCCGACGCACCACCCGCGCGCCAACGGCGGCCCCATCCTCAAGGTCAACGTCAATATGCGGTACGCGACGGACGGCAGCGGCCGGGCCGTGTTCGCCGCCGCCTGCGAGAAGGCGGGCGTGCCCTGGCAGTCGTTCGTCTCCAACAACTCGATGCCGTGCGGCACGACGATCGGCCCGATCACCGCGGCGAGACATGGCATCCAGACCGTCGACATCGGGGTGGCGATCCTGTCGATGCACAGCGCGCGCGAGCTGTGCGGCGCGGACGACCCGTATCTGCTGGCGAACGCGCTGGCGGCGTTCCTGGAGGGCTGAGCGCCCGCCGGGCCGAACTCCCACCGCTCGCATGGCCGTTACGGACCGGGGTACGCGATTGCCATGGCCCGGACAGTCACCACTCATACGAGGAGGCGGGATTCATGGGCATAGGCGGATGTATCGCCCTTATCGGGGTGGGTGCGATCCTCACGTTCGCGACCGACTCGGATCACGGGCTGTCGGTGACGGGCCGTCGGAATACGCGCTGTCGGATTACGCGCCGAGGCCGGCCAGTACGAGTGTGAGCCGGGACGTTCCCGTGCCCTCGATCCGGACGGGTACTCCCCAGTCCTGCTGATGGACATGGCAGGCCGGGTACTCGTTCGCCGGGTCGTCGTCGCAGGAGGCCGCCATCGCGGACACATGCAGCACGCCCTCGGTGACACCGTCGGCCAGCACCAGATCGCGGCGCAGATCCGTACCGGCGCCGCCGCCCTCGGCCAGCAGCTCGGGCGGGGTGGCGGAGACCAGCAGCCGGGTCGAGGGACCGT
The DNA here is from genome assembly GCF_044766385.1 of Streptomyces sp. NPDC102274. Taxonomy (NCBI): domain Bacteria; kingdom Bacillati; phylum Actinomycetota; class Actinomycetes; order Kitasatosporales; family Streptomycetaceae; genus Streptomyces; species Streptomyces sp. NPDC102274. The sequence goes on from NZ_JBIWLW010000014.1 coordinate 100,771, forward strand.
AGCGCGTGTCGAGCTTCTGGCCCGTCGGCGCGGTGAAGACGACGTCCAGCGTGAGCGCGCCGGGGGCGACCTCGGTGGCCGCCCGCTGGGTGCGGTGGGCGACGGCCTCGACCCTGACCGCCTCGTCGGGCAGCCGCAGCCGGGTCAGCCGGTGCCGCGCGGACTCGACGACGACGATGTCCTCGCCGACGAGCACGGCGTCGCTCGGCTCGCGCAGATCCGTTGCCAGCGTGGTCACTTCACCGGTCGCCGGGTCGTAGCGGCGCAGCGCGTGGTTGTACGTGTCCGAGACGGCGACCGAGCCGTCCGGCAGCGCGGTGACGCCCAGCGGGTGCTGGAGCAGGGCCTGTCCGGCGGCGCCGTCGCGGTGACCGAAGTCGAAGAGCCCGGCGCCGACGGCCGTACGGATCACGAATCCGTTCCCGTCGACGGCCTCCTCTCCGCCGCCGTCTCCGTTCGCCTCGCCGTCTCCGTCTCCCGCCCGCTCCACGTAGCGCAGGGCGCTGGTCTCCGAGTCGGCGATCCACAGCCGGTCCCCGGCCGCCGCCAGCCCGGACGGCTGGGCGAACCACGCCTCGGCGGCGGGCCCGTCCACCAGCCCCTCATTGGTCGTGCCGGCCGCGACCCCGACCGTCCCGGTGGCCGGGTCGTACGTCCACAGCTGATGGACCCCGGCCATCGCGATCCAGACCCGGTCCGCCCACCAGGCGACGTCCCACGGCGAGGAGAGATCCACCTCCAGGGCGGGCCCCTCGGTCGGTGAGCCCTGCCACCACTGCCTGCCGGTCCCCGCGACGGTCTCGATCGCACCGCTGACCGGGTCGTACACGCGCAGCGCGTGGTTCACGGTGTCCGCGACGATCACCCTGCCGTCCGGCAGCAGCGCGAGCCCCTGCGGTTCGCTGAAGGAGTCCGGACCGAAGCCGCGCACGCCGGTGCCGATCCGCCGGACGACCGTCTCGCCGTCCGCGTCCAGCTCGACCAGCTGATGACGGGTGGAGTCCGAGACGAGGAAGTGCCCGCCGGGCAGCACCAGCGCCTTGCCGGGGAAGCGCAGATCGGTCGCGACCGGCTCCGGCGGTACGTACGGACCGTCCCCGCGCCGCAGCGTTCCCTTGGCGGCGTGCTCGGTCTCCAGCTCCTCCACCAGCTTCTCGATGGCGTGCGCATGCCCCTCGCCCGCGTGCTGGGCCACGACATAGCCCTCGGGGTCGATGACGACCAGCGTCGGCCAGGCGCGTACGGCGTACTGCTTCCAGGTCGCCAGCTCGGGATCGTCCAGCACCGGGTGGTGCACCTCGTACCGCTCGACGGCGTCGACGACGGACTGGTGCTCGGCCTCGTGCACGAACTTCGGCGAGTGGACACCGATGATCACGACCGTGTCCCGGTGCTTCTCCTCCAGCTCCCGCAGCTCATCGAGGACGTGCAGACAGTTGATGCAGCAGAAGGTCCAAAAATCGAGAATGACAACGCGCCCGCGCAGGTCGGCGAGGGTGTACGACATCTCGCCGGTATTGAGCCAGCCGCCCTTGCCGATCAGCTCGGGGGCACGGACACGGGCGCGGCGGGACGGGGGTGAGGCGGGGGCGGGGGTCGCATCGGTCATGAAACAAGGGTGCCACCACCGGAAACGCCCCGGCCGTCGGGGCACGCGTCGAGGCACTCGTCGGGTGCACGCCGGGGCACGCGTCAGAGCGGCACCCCACAACCGCGCGCGCCGCACCCCGCACACCGCCGTACGCGTGCGCCCGCGCTCGTATGCGTGCACCTGCGCCCCGCCCGACCGCCGTACCGGCTCCCCCGGGTACCCGTTCCTCCATGAGATATCTCGTACGCGACAAGATCTTCGCGATCGGCGACGACTACTGGATCGAGGACGAGCACGGCCGACGGGCCTTCCGCGTCGACGGCAAGGCGCTGCGCCTGCGCGACACCCTGGAACTGAAGGCGCCCAGCGGCGAGGTGCTGATCACGCTGCGCCAGAAGCTGCTCAGCCTGCGGGAAGCCATGATCATCGAGCGGGACGACCGGACGCTGGCGACGATCCGCAGAAAGCGTCTCTCGCTGCTGCGCAATCACTACCGGGTCGCCCTGGCCGAGGGCACCGAGCTGGATGTGAGCGGGCGGATCCTGGACCTGGAGTTCGCGATCGAGTACGACGGTGAACTGCTGGCCCATGTCTCGCGGCGCCGGCTGCGGATGCGGGAGACGTACGGCGTGAATGTCGTACGGGACGACGCGGACCACGCGCTGCTGATCGCCGTCGCGGTCTGTGTGATCAGGATGGCGGAGAAGGAGCACGAGGACATCTGAGGGGGAGGGGCGGCGAGAGGACTGACGGGCGCGGCTCCTCCGGCCACGGGCTATCGGATCGCGGTCGGCGTCTTCAGCCCCAGCCGGCGGTCCTTCAGCGCGGGGAAGCGCTCGCGGGTCGTCGCGACCGTCCCCGGATCGAGATCCACGGTGAGGACCTCCTCGACCGTCCCCGCCTCCGCGAGCACCTCGCCCCAGGGGTCCACCACGATGCTGTGCCCGGATTGCTCCACCCCGGCGTGCGTACCGGCGGTCGCGCAGGCCAGGACGTACGCCTGGTTCTCCACGGCGCGTGCGCGGGCGAGCAGCGTCCAGTGCGCGCGCCTGCGGGCGGGCCAGCCGGCCGGGACGACGAGCGTCTCGGCGCCCGCGTCGACCAGGCCCCGGAACAGTTCGGGGAAGCGCAGGTCGTAACAGGTGGCGAGGCCGAGAGTGGTCTCGGACAGCGGGACGGTGACCAGTTCGTCGCCCGCGCCCATCAGCGTCGCCTCGCCCTTGTCGAAGCCGAAGCGGTGGATCTTGCGGTACGTACGGACCAGTTCACCGGCGGGGGAGAGGACGAGCGAGGTGTTGTAGAGGGTCCCGTCCGGGGCCTGACCGTACGGGGTCTGACCCTCCGGAGCCTGCCCGTCCTCTGCTCGCTCCACGATGGATCCGGCGTGCAGCCAGACGCCCGCGTCGCTCGCCGCCTTCGACATCTCCCGGAACGTGGGCCCGTCCAGCGACTCCGCCTCGTCGGCGAACGACTCGTACGCGAAGGCCCCGACCGGCCAGAGCTCGGGAAGGATCACCAGATCGGCGTCGCGCTGCTCCCGTACCAGCGCCGCCACGCGCCGTCTGCGCGAATCGATCGATTCGTCCGGGTCTACTGCGATCTGGATCAACGAGGCGCGCACAGTACCACCGTCCTGGCTTGAGAGCCGTCAACACGGGCCTACGATCGTCACACGAAAGCACTGCCGGGGTGCCACCGGGCAGCGTAACTTAGCTGCCAAACCTCCCACGCAGCCCGCAGCCCGCCCGCCAGCAAGCCAGCCCGCGTACCGCAGAACCGCCGAGGGGTCCCGTGACCGTCCATCCCAGCCTTCAAAACTACGCCGATGCCTGGACCCACTCCATCGAGGCCATAGCCGAGCTGGTGCAGCCGCTCGTCGAGGGCGAATGGAACCGCCGCACACCGTGCCCCGGTTGGTCCGTACGAGACATCGTCTCGCATGTCATCGGCCTGGAATGCGAGATGCTCGGGGACCCGCGGCCCATTCACTCGCTGCCGCGCGACCTCTACCACGTACGGGACGACCACACCCGCTACATGGAGATGCAGGTCGACGTACGGCGCCACCACACCGCGCCGGAGATGACCTCCGAGCTGGAGTACACGATCATCCGCCGCAACCGGCAGCTGCGGAACGAGAACCGCTCCCCCGACACCATGGTCCGCGCCCCGCTGGGCGCCGAGTGGACCCTCGAAGCCGCCATGCGCGCGCGGGCGTTCGACATCTGGGTGCATGAACAGGATCTGCGCACCGCGCTGAACAAGCCCGGCAACCTGGACTCCCCGGGCGCGCTGGTCACCCGCGACGCGCTGCTTGCCGCGCTGCCGAAGGTCGTCGCCAAGAAGGCGGGCGCGCCGCCGAACTCGGCGGTCGTCATCGATGTCAGCGGGCCGGTGGAGTTCCTCCGTACGGTCAGGGTGAACGCCGACGGACGCGGTTCGGTGGACGGCTCCCCCTCGCTCGGTCCCGTGGTGACGCTCGCGACGGACTGGGAGACGTACTTCCGGCTGGCGTGCGGACGGGTGCGGTCCGTGGCGGTGGCCGACCGCGTCAAGGTCGACGGTGATCTCGATCTCGCCGAGGCGATTCTGCGGGAGTTCGCGGTCACGCCGTAGGGCCGGGCGCGGTGGCGGCACCGGGCCCGGCCCGTATCCGTTCACGTCCGACGCCCGCCCTCCCGGCTGTACGTGGACGGCGCGGCGTACGCACAGGCGTCAGGCCGGTACGTACCTACACCTCACGCGGGTCATGCCGGTACGTGCACGGCCTCCACCCGGCTCGCCACCAGCCGCTCCCGCTCGCGGCGCGCGGTACGGTTCCGCAGCCGCAGGATCTGCACCAGCCCGATCGCCTGGAGAACGAAGACGGTCGAGAACGCGATCCGGTAGTTGTCGCCGGTCGCGTCCAGCAGGACGCCGACCGCGAACAGCGTCGTCATCGAGGCGGTGAAACCGCCCATGTTGACGATTCCGGAGGCCGTGCCCTGACGCTCCGGCGGGTTCGCGGGCCTGGCGAAGTCGAAGCCGATCATCGACGCGGGTCCGCACGCCCCCAGGACCGCGCAGAGCGTGATCAGCAGCCACATCGGGGCATGGTCGCCGGGGTACACGATCGTCACCGCCCAGGCCAGCGCCGACGCCCCGACGGTCGCCAGGGCCAGCGGCGCCCTGGCCGCGTGGTGGCGGGCGATGACCTGCCCGTAAACCAGCCCGACGACCATGTTGGAGAGCACGATCAGGGTGAGCAGTTCACCCGCCACGGCGCGGGACAGACCCTGCGCCTCGACGAGGAACGGCATGCCCCACAGCAGCAGGAAGAACATCGCCGGGAACTGGGTGGTGAAGTGCACCCACATCCCCAGCCGGGTACCGGGTTCGCGCCAGGACGCGGCGATCTGCTTCCGTACGTACGCGGCGCCCGCGTGCTCGGCGGGCGGCGGCTCATGGCCCTCCGGGTGGTCCTTGAGGAAGAGCAGCAGCAGAACGAGGACGAGGACCCCGGCGAGCGCGCTGCCCGCGAAGGTCGTGGTCCAGCCGAGACCGTTCAGGGTGCGGGAGATGAAGATGGTGGAGACGAGGTTGCCCGCCATCCCGAAGAGCGCGGCGACCTGGGCGATCATCGGCCCGCGCCGGGCCGGGAACCAGCGGGTGCCGAGCCGCAGCACGCTGATGAAGGTCATCGCGTCACCGCAGCCGAGGAGCGCGCGGGAGACGAGGGCCGTGCCGTACGAGGGGGAGAACGCGAAGCCGAGCTGCCCGAGGGTGAACAGCACCACGCCGATGGTCAGCACCTTCTTGGTGCCGAGCCGGTCGACCATCAGGCCGACGGGTATCTGCATGCCCGCGTAGACGAGCAGCTGAAGTATGGAGAACGTCGACAGGGCCGAGGCGTTGACCCCGAAGCGGTCGGCGGCGTCGAGGCCGGCCACGCCCAGGCTCGTACGGAAGATGACGGCGACGAAGTAGACGGCGACGCCTATGCCCCATATCCAGGTGGCACGCCGCCCGCCGGGTGGATCGCCGGGGAGGCTGACCGAGGCGGCGCTCACCGGTCTTCACCCCGGACCAGCACCTTGACCCGGCTGACATGCCGGCGCAGACACTGCGCGGCGCCGTCCGCGTCGCCGGTTCTGATGGCGTCGAACAGCTCGGTGTGCTCGGTGATGTTCTTGGCGATGCGGTCGGGGTGCGCTTCGAGTACGGCGACGCCCATCCGCAACTGACGGTCCCTGAGCTGGTCGTACAGCTTGGAGAGGATCTCGTTGCCCGCGTGGCGCACGATCTCGGCGTGGAAGCACCGGTCCGCGACGGCGACGGCGGCGAGATCGCCGTCCTCGGCCAGCCGCTGCTGCTCCGCCAGCACTTCCTCCAGCCGCGCGATCAACCGCGTGGACGCCGGCACGGCCCTCCGTACGGCGAACTCCTCGACCAGCAACCGGGTCTCGACGACATCCGCGATCTCCTGCGCGGAGACGGCGAGCACGAGGGCGCCCTTCTTCGGGTAGAGCTTGATCAGCCCCTCGACCTCCAGCTTGAGCAGCGCCTCCCGCACGGGCGTACGAGACACCCCGACGGCTTCGGCCAGCTCACCTTCTGTCAGCAGGGTGCCGCCTTCGTAACGGCGGTCGAGAACGGCTTCTTTGATGTGGCTGTACACACGGTCCGCGGCGGGCGGTTGCTTCATGGGAGCGGCTGGGACCGCAGGGGCGGGGGCAGGAGCGGGCGGCATGCGCACAGCTTAGATACAACAGAGGTGCAACAGCAGTCCGCGTCCGAGATTCGGACAAGGGCCACTCAGAGTGATGAATCTGACCGCGCACGCTGGCATATTCGATTTGCTCCGCTGGCCGAACCGACGGCGCCGACACCTCCGACGGCACCGGCGGCACCCGTCTCGTACGCGCTGCCCGAACAGGTCGCCGACGCGATCGTCCGTCTCGAAGAGCGCAACACCCGGCTGGACGAGGAGTTCGCAGCCGTACAGCGCGAATCCCTCGCGTTACGACGCGAATCGCTCTCCACCCAGCGTGAGGCGCTCGCAGCGCATCAAGCCACCGCGCGCGCGATGGAGCGGATAGCGGACCGCCTCGACGGCCTGCTGACCGACCGTTCCGCACCGGCCGCACCGGCACCAACCGCCCAGCCCCCGCGCCCCACCGCCGAAGCGGTCCTCGCCGACTGGAAGACGCGGATGTCCGTGACGGAGGACGTCTGGGCCGTCGCCGTCACCATCGCCCCGGCCCTGGCCGAAGAGGGAGAGCTGCTGCAGCCACTGGGGACCATCGCGGCCAGGACGGGCCTGTCGGTCCGCCGCGTCAACGAGTGCCTGCGGTTCATGCGGAAACACGCGTGCATCGAGGCGCGGGGAGGCGCCCCGGACGGCTCACCGGTCTACGTACTCCGTGCCCGTACCGGACCACCACAGCGATCCGCGCCGTCGTGATCTGAATGACGGAATCGCCCGTATCCCGTACATCCCTCCGGTCCGCTCATGCGTCATCTCTTGGGGCTTGTTTCCCAAGACGGCCCCACTCGCTGCTTTCCCTCGCATTCGCGGATTCGGAGCGTTCCTCTTGATACCCAGCCTCCCGGGCGCGCGCAAAGCCGCCGTGATCTCCCTCACCGCCGGCGCGCTCATGGCCGTCTCGGCCCTGGCCTCACCCGCTCAGGCGGCCACCGCGCCGTCCGTCAGCGCCAAGGGCGGGTTCCTGCTCAACAACGCGACCGGCGCGACGGTCTACAGCAAGACCGCCGACACCAGGCGCCAGATGGCGAGCACGACGAAGATCATGACCGCCGCCGTGGTGCTCAGCACCAAGGGCGTCGACCTCAATCGCAAGGTGACCGTCAAGCAGGCCTACCGCGACTACGTCGCCCAGCAGGGCGCGAGCACCGCGGATCTGCGGACCGGCGACAAGCTCACCGTGCGGCAGCTGCTGTACGGCACGATGCTGCCCTCCGGCTGCGACGCGGCCTACGCCCTCGCCGACACCTTCGGCACCGGCTCCACGAACGCCGCCCGCACCAAGTCGTTCATCGCGAAGATGAACGCGAAGGCCGTCGAACTCAAGCTCAAGAACACCAAGTTCGACTCGTTCGACGGCATATCCCAGGCCGGGAACAACTACACCACCCCGCGCGACCTCGCCAAGATCGCCCAGTACGCGATGAAGTGGACCAACTTCCGCGCGGCCGTGAAGGCCACCTCGTACAAGAGCACGGCCCCGACCAGCACCGGCGGCACGCGCACCTACACCTGGTACAACACGAACAAGCTGCTCGGCTCCTACAGCGGCGCGATCGGCATCAAGACCGGCACCGGCACGGCCGCGGGGCCCTGCCTGGTCTTCGCCGCCACGCGCGGCAGCAAGACCCTCGTGGGCGTCGTCCTGAACAGCGCCGACCGTTACAAGGACGCGGCGAAGCTGCTCGACCACGGCTTCGGCTCGTCGACCGCGAAGACGATGAAGCTGCGGTCGCTCCCGGCGGACGCGCAGCGCGACTGATCCAGGGGGTTCTACGGCTTGCGCAGGCCGGCCCGGAAGGCGTCCCATGCGGCGGGGGCGAGGAGCAGTACCGGGCCGGCTGAGTCTTTGGAGTCGCGGACGGCGACGGTTCCGGGGAGGTTGAGGGCGACCTCTACGCAGTCGTTGGACGCGGCGCTGTAACTCGACTTCTCGAACTGGAACAACATCACTCGCTCAATCCCTTGCTAATGCTGCCGATGAACCGGACGGAGTCGTAGGGCGACATACTGGCCCTGGCCGCTCGATCGAAGAGCGTAGCGAAAACGGCGCTCTCCTCGGCGTTTTCAATCCAGATCGTGGACCCGAGAGCGTCCATGTGCACGACATCCACGGCTTCATCCTCCGCGAAGGAAAGGATGTTGAAGGGCCCACCGCTGCATGGGTGCGCGCCGGCTCGGAAAGGCAGCACCTGAATCTGCACATTCGGGAGTTCCGCCAGCTCACAGAGGTGCGCAAGTTGCCGGCTCATCACCTCCGGGCCGCCCATGAGTTGTCGGAGCGCCCCCTCCCAGATCACCGCGTGGATCCGTAGCGGTTGCTCACCGTACAGCCGCTCCTGACGCTTCGCACGTGCCGTAACTACGTCCTCAATGCGTTCGATGTCGTCCCAGGACATGTCCGCCACACACATGGCCCGAACGTACTCCGGCGTCTGGAAAAGCCCTGAAATGAGGGCCAGTTGCCATTGCCTGACCCTGAGCGCCCCGTCTTCCATCTCGATGTACTCGACTTGGGTGGCGAGCGTCGGGGTGTCGTTCCACCACCCTTTCACTTTGCGTCGCTCTCGGTCCGTCTTCGCCAGTTCCAGCATCCGGTTGACGACCCGGGGATCCTCTACTCCATACAGTTGACACAGCGCCTTGATGTCCGGATCCCGCATAGGAACCCAGCCACGCTCCATCTTGACGATCTTCGTCGCTGTCGCGCTCAGGATGCTGGCCGCTTCCTGCTGCGTCTTGCCCGCAGCCACTCGCAAACTCAGTAGCTCGCCACCCAACCTGCGGCCAAGCACCGTGGAAGTTCGGTTGCCATTCGCGCGCGCTCCGGATGTCGCCATATCGCCCTCCCGCTGACTCGCGAACAATGTGGCAGTCCGTGCCCACCGAAGAAGCTCCCGTCACTCGACTGGGGAATATATTCCCCAGATATCTTGATCCCGGGTCACCGGCGCCACTGCGTTCAGTACGCAATCGCTCGCACAGCGGCGCCGTGCGGCAGAAGTGCACCGCCCTGCCCTGCGCCCAGAGCAGCCCGCGGCATCGCCACTGCCAGGCGCACCCCGTACGGGCAGACCCGACCGCACACGGAGGTGCGCGTCCATGACCTCAGCCCAAGAGGCGGCACAGCCCAGCCCCGAGCCGGTCCTCCAAAAGGACCGGCTGAACTACACACCCACCGCCGGCAGCGTCAGCCTCGCGCGGCGGCGCGCCGCGCGGCTCGTCACCGAGTGGGGGCACCCCGAACTCGCCTGGTCCACCGCCCTGGTGGTCAGCGAACTCGCCACCAACGCCCTGCTGCACGGCAGCCTGCGCGACCGGCTCTTCCAGGTACGCACCACCCTCCGGCCGAAGGCCCTCCGTATCGAAGTCAGCGACCCGCGCGGGGAACGGTTGCCCAGCCTGCGCATCGCCGAGGACGACGAATGCTTCGGCCGGGGGCTGCACATCGTCACGCAACTCGCGGACGCTGGGGCACCCAGCCGCGCAGCGTGGGCAAGACCGTCTATGCCGAGATCGATGTGCGGACGGATACGGCACGGTGATCGACCCCGTCACCGACAGGGCACTGTGGGGCGTCGTCGCTCTCGCCATCAGCTTCATCGTGCTGGTGATCGGCATTCTGTACGCGGCGACCTGGCGCCCCGAACACGAACCGCCCCAGGCCCTGGCCCCGGCAACCGCCGAAGAGATGTACACGTACACCTGCTACTGCCACCGCGAACCGGTCCACGTCAACCTCCGCGCCTGCGAACTCCCCCGCAGACACGCACGCGGACACTGGAGACGGTGAGAGCCTGGGGACTGGCCCGGCCGTATTCCGGCGTGCCCAGCCCGGCACATGTTGCAGGTTGACGGGGGTGCTGGACTGCGGGGGCTCCCTATGCTTCGGGCATGTCATCTCCCAGCGCCACTCCTGATGAATCCGCGCCTCCTGCAACCCGGAGGACTTCAGCGACCCGTTGGGCGATCACGGGGTTGTCGTGGTGGTGGATGGCCGCCCCTCTCGTCCTGCTGACTCCTCTGATCGCCCGCTCAATGGGGTTTCCGGGGGTCCGGGACGAGTACGGCGCGATCTTCGGGTGGGCTGCCGTTGCCAGTGCGGTGATCGCGCCGACCATGGGGTTCGTGGTGGCCCATGTCAATCGACGACGGCGGGCTCGTCGGCGCTTCGCCATCATGGGAGCGGTATCCAGCGTGCCGATCCTCTTCCTCTGGATCTTCGGAGTACTGCTCGCCGAGTGCCCCGACGGGTACCACTGCTAGCTGCTAGCTATCTATCTATCCCCATTCATGGTCTCGGGCCGAGTCGCCGCCACTTGTTCGTCGCGCTCTGGGTGCGGGTTCGTGCCGGGAGGGTAGTCGGGGGCACCCGGAATCCGTCATGGCGGGTGGGGGCGGCCCCGACTACCCCCGGCCCTGACCCGCAAGCCGGCCCACCCCGCAGGCCGGGTCGTCCAGCCAGACGGACTGGGCGCCGTCCGGCGCGACGGTCAGACCGAATCGGGTCAGCTCCGGCCTTCCGTGTTCCAGCCACCAGAACCGGGCGGCGGTGATCTCCTCCCAGAGTCTTCGGGGGCCCGCTTGGCGCACGGCGTCCTCGGAGTCCCAGCCCTGGTACGCCACCGATGCCCAGGAGCCTTCGCCGTCCGAGAGCTGGATGCGATACGTGGCCTGCGGATCGGCGTCGTCCCAGGTGTGGACGTACCGTACGCCGGGGACGCGCAGTCCGATGGCGAAAGCCACGTCCACGTTCTCCAGCGCGAGATCGGGGTCCATCACCGAGCCGCTTCTCCGAACGGGGGCGGCGCCCGGTCCGGTCACTCGTGGCGGTCGCTGGGCGCGCATCCACATGAAGCTGACGTCGTCCACGAATCGGCCGTACGACTCCCCGCCACGGTCGCCGGCGACCAGCCGCAACAGACCCGCGTTGGCATACGGCGTGCCCCATGGTGTCACGATGATCCCGCCCGGACGGGTCTGCTCGATCCAGGCGCGGGGAACGCTCCGTACCGCGGCCGTCGAGTGGATGCGGTCGTACGGCGCCCCGGAAGGCCACCCGGCCAGGCCGTCCCCGACGACGCGTCGGGGGGCGAAGCCCGCCGCCTTCAGTCGCTTCGCGGCCTCCGTCGCGATCTGCGGGTCGACCTCCACGGTCGTCACATTCTCATCGCCAAGACGTCCTGCGAGCAGAGCACTTGTCCACCCCGTACCGGTGCCGACGTCCAGCACGGTGTCACCGTCGAACACATCCAGATGGCGAAGCATGGTCGCCACCAGGGAAGGCATGGACGCCGAGGACGTCGCGACTCCCGGTCCGCCCTCGGCTCCGTCGTCCAGCTGCGTCACCACGACGCCGTCGGCGTTGACCAGTTCCCACCAGTCGCCACCGGCGTCCCCCTTGACGACCCGGCGGTAACCCGCGGGAGAGGCATCGTCCGGAGCCCATACGGCGTCCGGGACGAAGGCCGACCGTGGGGCGCGCGCGAACGCGCCTCGCCATCCCTCGTCCAGCGCGCCCGTCGAGATCAGACCGGCGGTCAACCGCTCGTAGCCGTCCATGGACCAGCGCTCACTTCTTCGGCGGAATGGGTCTGGTCCACCGGCCGTCGGACTCCTTCGGAGTCTGCTTCTGATCCCCGTCGCTTCCGCCCTTGCCATCTCCATGCGTGCCCACGAACGGTCCTCCTCTCACGTCCCGATTACCTATCGTTCAGCCACAGATGGGACATTACCCACTCCGCTCCTTGACCAAAGGGGCGCGCTGGAGCACACCGGTGTCCTGTCGTCGTGCCGTCGCACTCCCCTGAGGACCACCACACCGGCCCGCCCCCGGCCTCGCGCGTTCCGCGCGCCACGGGACATGCGAGGAGCCCCACGGCCGTGTGCGCGCCGTGGGGCTCCGTCGTCGGGGCGCTTGGCCCCCCTGCGCTACGCCCAGGTGATCAGGCGCTTCGGCTGCTCCAGGATCGCGGCGATGTCCGCGAGGACCCGGGAGCCCAGTGCGCCGTCGACCAGGCGGTGGTCGAACGAGAGCGCCAGCGTGGTGACCTGGCGGGGCTTCACCTTGTCCTTGTGGACCCACGGCTGGAGCTTGATCGCGCCGACCGCGAGGATCGCGGACTCGCCCGGGTTGAGGATCGGCGTACCGGTGTCGACGCCGAAGACGCCGACGTTGGTGATCGTCACCGTGCCGCCCTGCATGGCCGCCGGGGTCGTCCTGCCCTCGCGGGCCGTGGACACCAGCTCCCCCAGCGCTTCGGCCAGTTGGGGCAGCGTCTTGTCCTGCGCGTCCTTGATGTTCGGGACGATCAGACCGCGCGGGGTCGCCGCCGCGATGCCCAGGTTGACGTAGTGCTTGAGGACGATCTCCTGGTTCGCTTCGTCCCAGGCCGCGTTGACCTCGGGGTTCCGCTTGATCGCGACCAGCAGCGCCTTGGCGATGAGGAGCAGCGGGTTGACCCGCAGACCCGCCATGTCCTGGTCGGACTTCAGCTCCTCGACCAACTTCATCGTACGCGTCACGTCGACGGTGATGAACTCCGTGACATGCGGCGCGGTGAACGCGCTGCCGATCATGGCCGCCGCCGTGGCCTTCCGTACGCCCTTGATCGGGATACGGGTCTCCCGGCCGGTCGCCACGCCGGCCGCCTGGGCCGCCGTCGCCGGTTCGGCGACCGCGACCGGAGCGGGAGCGGGGGCAGGTGCCACGGCCGCCGGTTCGGTGGCCGTGGCGGGAGCCGTCGCCGCGTGGACGTCCTCGCGCGTGATGATTCCGCCCGGACCCGTCGGCGTGATCGTCGCCAGGTCCACGCCGAGGTCCTTGGCGAGCTTGCGTACGGGAGGCTTGGCCAGCGGACGGGACTGCGGGGGCGTGCCCGCGTGCCCGTTCATCTCCGCCTGAATGGCCGCGGTCGCGGCCTCCGCGGCCGTCGCCTGCTCCGGTACCGAGGCGCCGGGGGCGCCCCTGCGCGCGCGTCGCTTCGTGGACGCCTCGGCGACCCCGTATCCGACGAGCACCGGCGTACGCCCCGTCGGTTCGGCGGGCTCGGCCGGTGCCTCGGCGACAGCGGCGACAGCCGGGGCAGGAGGGGCGACGGGGGCCGGCTCTCCGCTGCCCGGTGCCACGTCCACCGTGATGATGGACGCGCCGACATCGACCGTCGTGCCCTCCTCGAAGCGCAGTTCGTGCACCACCCCGTCGTACGGAATGGGCAGTTCGACGGCCGCCTTCGCGGTCTCGACCTCGCACACCACCTGGCCGTCGGTGACGGAATCGCCAGGCTGCACGTACCACTTGAGGATCTCGGCCTCGGTGAGCCCCTCGCCCACGTCGGGCATCTTGAACTCGCGGTAGCGAGCGGAAGCGCCGGAAGCGGTGGAAGCGGTGGAAGCGGTGGAAGCGGTGGAAGTGTCAGCAGTCATGGTCACGGCACTCCTCAGTACGCGAGCGAGCGGTCGACGGCGTCGAGCACCCGGTCCAGGCCCGGGAGGTACTCGTCCTCCAGCCGGGCCGGCGGATACGGCGCGTGGTAGCCGCCGACCCGCAGCACCGGGGCCTCCAGGTGGTAGAAGCACCGCTCCGTGAGGCGCGCGGCGATCTCCGCGCCGGAGCCGTAGAAGACCGGCGCCTCGTGCACCACGACCAGTCGGCGCGTCTTCTCCACCGACGTCTGGATCGTGTCGAAGTCGATCGGGGACATCGACCGGAGATCGACGACCTCCAGCGACTTGCCCTCCTCCTCGGCCGCCGTGGCGGCCTCCAGACAGACCTTCACCATCGGGCCGTACGCCGCGAGCGTCAGGTCCGTACCCTCCCTGGCGACCCGCGCCCCGTGCAGCGGGCCGGGGATGGCCTCGGCGTTGACCTCGCCCTTGTCCCAGTAGCGCCGCTTCGGCTCGAAGAAGATCACCGGGTCGTCGCTCTGGATGGCCTGCTGCATCATCCAGTACGCGTCCGACGCCGTGGACGGCGAGACGATCTTCAGACCCGCGACATGCGCGAAGAGCGCCTCGGGAGACTCGCTGTGGTGCTCGACCGCGCCGATGCCGCCGCCGTACGGGATGCGGATCACGACGGGCAGCTTGATCTTGCCCAGCGCGCGGGCGTGCATCTTCGCGAGCTGGGTGACGATCTGGTCGTAGGCGGGGAAGACGAAACCGTCGAACTGGATCTCCACCACCGGCCGGTAGCCGCGCAGTGCGAGACCGATGGCCGTGCCGACGATGCCCGACTCGGCGAGCGGGGTGTCGATGACGCGGTCCTCGCCGAAGTCCTTCTGCAGGCCGTCCGTGACCCGGAAGACGCCGCCGAGCTTGCCGACGTCCTCGCCCATGATCAGGACCTTCGGGTCGGTCTCCAGCGCTTTGCGGAGCGACTCGTTGATCGCCTTGGCGATCGGGAGCTTCTGTACGGCCATGGCTACTTGCCCTCCCCGGCGGAACCACTCTGGGTGTCCTCGAACGACGCCTGGTACGCGGCGAACTGCGCGCGCTCCTCGTCGACGAGCGTGTGCCCGTCGGCGTAGACATGGTCGAAGATCGCCATGGGGTCCGGGTCGGGCATGGCCCGTACTACCTCTCGTACCCGCTTTCCGAGCGTCTCGCTCTCCTCGTCCAGAGCCGTGAAGAACGCCTCGTCGGCATGGCCCTCCCGCTCCAGGTAGCGGCGCAGCCGCAGGATCGGGTCCTTGGCCTCCCAGGCCTCCCGTTCCTCGTCCGCGCGGTACTTGGTCGGGTCGTCGGAGGTGGTGTGCGCGCCCATCCGGTACGTGAAGGCCTCGACCAGCGTGGGTCCCTCGCCCCGGCGGGCCCGCTCCAGCGCGGAGCGGGTCACGGCGAGACAGGCCAGTACGTCATTGCCGTCGACCCGGATGCCGGGGAAGCCGTACCCCTGTGCGCGCTGGTAGAGCGGCACCCGGGTCTGCTTCTCGGTCGGCTCGGAGATCGCCCACTGGTTGTTCTGGCAGAAGAAGACCACCGGCGCGTTGTAGACCGCGGCGAAGGTGAACGACTCGGCGACATCGCCCTGGCTGGAGGCGCCGTCCCCGAAGTACGCGATCACGGCCGAGTCCGCGCCGTCCTTGGCGACGCCCATGGCGTAGCCGGTGGCGTGCAGGGTCTGGGAGCCGATGACGATGGTGTAGAGGTGGAAATTGTTGCTGTTGGGGTCCCAGCCTCCGTGGTTCACCCCACGGAACATGCCCAGCAGATTCGTCGGGTCGACCCCGCGGCACCAGGCCACGCCGTGTTCACGGTAGGTCGGGAAGACGTAGTCGTCGTCGCGCAGCGCGCGACCCGAGCCGATCTGCGCGGCCTCCTGGCCCAGCAGTGATGCCCACAGTCCCAGCTCGCCCTGGCGCTGAAGCGCCGTGGCCTCGGCGTCGAAGCGGCGGGTCAGGACCATGTCCCGGTACAGCCCGAGCAGCTCCTCCGGGGTCAGGTCGATCCGGTAGTCGGGATGCTCGACCCGCTCGCCCTCAGGGCTGAGCAGTTGTACGAGCTGCGGCTCGGAACTCTGTGGCTGCGACGTCCTCTTGGCGCTTGCGCGCTTGGTGCCGCTGCTGCGTCGCGGCTTGCGAGCGGCAGTGCTCTCCACGGTCACGTGCGTGCTCCTCCGTCTGTCCGGCCCCCGGGATCTGCCGGGAACCAGTGCGGCTCGCCTGTTTCCGCCGCGCGCACGGGGTGGGTGCGACCCGGTCGGGGACAGGCGTGACAGGTGCCCCGGCGAGCCCTGTCACAGGCACGTTACCCAGTGGATGGCATTACCGCGTAACCCCATCTGACCTGCAATTTTGCTTGGATTTCCAAGTAAATCGCCGAAGTCTGGAACAACCACTGGTCACAGCCTTGCAGGCCGCCGGAACAACGGCACGTTATCCCGCTGATCTCCGGCAGGGAAGGGGTGAATGTGTGAGACTGGATTCTGTGTACAAAGACGAAAAAATTACGGTATTTCTTGTTGACGACCATGAAGTCGTCCGCAGGGGCGTTTTTGAGCTTCTGTCCGTCGAAGATGACATCGAGGTCGTGGGAGAAGCGGGTACGGCCGCGGACGCGACGGCCAGGATCCCGGCGACCCGGCCCGATGTGGCGGTGCTGGATGTCCGGCTGCCGGACGGCAGCGGCGTGGAGGTCTGCCGGGAGATCCGCTCGCGGGACGAGTCCATCAAGTGCCTGATGCTCACCTCGTTCGCCGACGACGAGGCGCTCTTCGACGCGATCATGGCCGGGGCCTCGGGTTACGTACTCAAGGCCATCCGCGGCAACGAGCTGCTGGCGGCGGTACGGGACGTGGCGGCGGGGCGGTCGCTGCTCGACCCGGAGGCGACGGCGCGGGTGCTGGAGCGGCTGCGTACGGGCAACGCCCCCAAGGACGACAAGCTGGCCGGCCTCACCGACCAGGAGCGCAGGATCCTGAATCTGATCGGCGAGGGCATGACCAACCGCGCGATAGGCGGGGAGCTGCATCTCGCCGAGAAGACGATCAAGAACTATGTCTCCAGCCTGCTCGCCAAGCTGGGGATGGAGCGCCGGTCGCAGGCGGCCGCTTATGTGGCGCGGCTCCAGGCCGAGAAGTCCTGACCCGGACTCCGCGGCCGTGCGTACCGGCCGTGCGTACCGCGACTGTGCGCCCCGCGGCCCGGTGCCCGGCGGCTCTGCGCCCCGCGGCTGTGCGTACCGCATCGGGCCCGGTCCTAATCGGGACCTACGTCCCGCGCATCCGGGGCCGCCTCCTCTGTTGGTGACGTCTTCGGTAACGGACAGTGGACGACATGTTCACCGAGGAGCTCCGAGCCATCGATCTGCTCAGCCGGGTGCGGTACGGGCGGGTGGCGACGAGTATGCGCGCGATGCCGTTCGTGGCACCGGCCCGCCATGTCGTGGCCGGCGGGTCCGTACTGCTGTGCATGCACGCGGGCCTCGGCTACCACCGGGCGTGCGGCGGCGGCGTGGTGGCGTACGGAGCGGACAACTTCAGCAGCGACGAGGCGGACCAGTGGTCGGTGGAGTTCACCGGCACCGCCGAGATCATCGAACCGACGGCCCCCGAGGTGGAAATGTTCGGCGCGGGCCCGCACCGCGTGGACGGTGAACCATTCGTTCCTGTCTATATGCGGCTTGCGCCCCAGTTCGTAACCGTACATACGCTCGACTATTCCGTGGAGCGACGAAGCCAACACGTTGCGTGATCTAACATCTGACAAGTGCCGCGCTCATATGAAATCGCCGCACCTGCTGCGACCGCCGTGATCCCCATTCCCGCGCCTGCCGCCGCTCGTGCATCTCGTACCGTGCTTCCCCCCGTACATCCCTCCGCCCCACCGCATCCCTCCGCCCCACCGCACCCGTCCGCCCCGCTCCACCCGTCCGCCCCACTGCACTCCACCCTCCCGCTCCACGCCCCCGCTCCCCCCGTCCGCGCGCTGCTCCGCCGCTACCGGAACGCGGGCGAGCCGCTCTCCTGCGAACCCGTCGCCCAAGGGCTCCTCAACCGCGGCTACCGGCTCCGCACCACCCGGGGCGCCTACTTCCTCAAGCACCATCTGGACGGCGACCGCGACACCATCACCCGCCAGCACCGCGCCACCCAGCGGCTCCAGACGCTCGGCGTGCCCGTCGCCCCGCCCGTCGAGAACGCCGACGGCGACACCGTCGCGGTCATCGGCGGCCACTGCTACGCCCTGCACCCGTGGATCGACGGACGCCATCGCGACGGCTCGCAGCTGTCCACCGCCGGGTCGGGGCACCTCGGTGCGCTCCTCGGGCTGGTGCACACCTGTCTGGAGCGGGTGATGGAGCCGGACCCGCCGGCGCTCGCGTACGACAGCCCCGATCCCGCCGACACCTTCGACCTCATCGATGAACTGCTCTCCCTGGCCCGCGGGCGTACCCGCAGGGACGTCTTCGACGCACTGGCCGAACACCGCCTCATGGAACGCCGGGACCTGCTGGAACTCCACGCCCACCGCAGGCCGCCCCCCGGCACGGAACCGGCCACGGGCTGGGTGCACGGCGACTTCCACCCGCTGAATCTGCTCTACCGGGGCGACGAACCGGTCGCGATCATCGACTGGGACCGGCTCGGCGTACAGCCGCGCGCCGAGGAGGCGGTACGGGCCGCGGCGATCTTCTTCGTCCTGCCGACGGGTGAGCTGGAGCTGACGAAGGTACGGGCGTACGCGCGCGCCTACCGCCGGGCGGCCGGAGCCCGCACCTCCGAACTGGCCGCGGCCGTGCACCGGGTGTGGTGGGAGCGGCTCAACGACTTCTGGATACTGCGCTGGCGCTACCAGTTGGACGACCGAAGGGCCGACCCGCTGTTCGCAGCGGTGTCGGCCCTGGCGGTGTGGTGGACGCGGGAGTACGAGGCGGTGCGCGAGGCCTTCGCCGGCTGATCCCGGCTCAGACCGGCGCGCCGCCCGCCGGTCAGGGAGTGGTGCCTCCGGCGGTGTCGGCGCCGGTGATGGTGCCGCCGGGGGCACCATTGCCGGTGGTCGTGCCGTCGGTGGTGCCTCCGTCGGTCGTGCCGCCGTCCGAGGTGCCCCCGACCGCAGTGCTCCCGTCGGAGGTGCCCCCGACCGCAGTGCTCCCGTCGGAGGTGCCCCCGTCCGACGTGCCCGCGCTCGTCCCGCTGCTGGAGCCGGTCGAACCCGTCTCCGGAGGGCTCGACGGAGCGTCACTCGTCTTGTCGGACTCGCTCGGCGTCTCCGACGGCGTCTCCCTCGGCGTGTAGTCCGGCTGCTGGTTGCCTCCCGTGGAGGTGTCCGGCTCCGTGGTGTCCTCGCTCTGGGTGTCCGAGGGCGAGGGCGAATCGCTCGGCGTCGACTCGCTCGTGCTGCTCGACGGCTTGTCCTCCGTCGTATCGCGGCCGCCGTCCGTATTGCCCATGCCCTGGACCGCGTAGGCCACCCCCGCCACGATCGCGATCACCGCGAGCGCGACGAAGATCCACATCTTGCCGCGGCCGCCGCCGCTCCGGTGCCCGCCGTCGTACCCGCCGTCGTCCGGGTTCTTCGGCGGCAGGATCGGGCCCTGTGACGTGTCGCCGTGCGGCGGGTGCCCCAGCGCGGTCGTCGCGGCCATGCCCATCGCCGGGGTGTTGCCGCCCATGTGCGGCTCGACCACCCCGGTGTTCCACGTGCCCGTATGGCTGCCGTGCTGCTGGAGCATCTGCATTCCGTACTGGATCAGCCCGCGCATCTCCTCGGCGCTCTGGAACCGGTCGTCCGGCTCCTTCGCGAGCGAGCGCATGACCAGGCCGTCCAGCTCGGGCGGCGCCACGTCCGAGACCTCGGACGGCGGGACCGGGATGTCCTGGACATGCTGGTAGACGACCGAGAGCGGGGTCTCGCCGGTGAACGGGGGCCGCAGGGCGAGCAGTTCGTAGAGCAGACAGCCAGTGGCGTACAGGTCGCTGCGGTGGTCGACGGCCTTGCCCAGCGCCTGCTCGGGGGAGAGGTACTGCGGCGTGCCCATGACCATGCCGGTCTGGGTCATCGTCGACTGCGCGCCGTGCAGGGCGCGCGCGATGCCGAAGTCCATCACCTTCACCGCACCGGCGTCCGTGATGATCACGTTCGCGGGCTTGATGTCCCGGTGCACGATGCCGTGCTGGTGCGAGTAGGCGAGCGCCTCGAGCACCCCGGAGACAATGATCAGCGCCTGCTCGGGCGGCGGGGCCTCCGCGCTGACCAGCAGATCGCGGATGGTGCGGCCCTCGACCAGCTCCATCACGATGTACGGGACTGTCTGGCCGTTGACGGTGTCCTCGCCCGAGTCGTACACCGCCACCACCGCGTGGTGGTTCAGCCCGGCGACCGACTGTGCCTCGCGGGTGAAGCGGGCCTTGGAGACCGGGTCCTCGGCGAGATCCGCCCGGAGCAGCTTGACGGCGACGATGCGTCCGAGCCGTACGTCCTCGGCCGCGAACACCTCGGCCATGCCGCCGCGACCCAGACGGTGGGTCATGCGGTAGCGGCCGTCGCCGACCATCCCGCCGACCAATCCGTTGTCGCCCCAGGAGTCCGCCGCATCCGACACTCCGCCGCCTGCTTCGGGTTCGGGTGCCATCAGTCCTCGCCGTCATTTCTGTCCGCGGAGCGCCGACGCGCGCGGGCGCTCCGCAGTATGTCTGTGTGTCTCAGGGGATGTGTCAGGGGATGTGTCAGGGGTGGCTATGCCACATCACGCTACAGCCTCCGTGTGACAGGCCGGTCCAGGATGGACCGGCCATGAAACCCGCTCACGCGGTATCCATGCAAATTCCATGCTTTTCCTGTAACGCTTCCGAGACGCTTGTTGTGCGTACGGTCACGGAACGGGCACCCGGCTTGACGTGTCACTGCCCTGGGGCAGACTTGGCGCGTATTCGCGTAACCGCGGGATCTATTCGACAACGGGTCATCGCGTGACCACCGCGTCAGCGCGCCGAGGGGGAGCACAGTCATGAGCCAGGACGGCGCACGGGGCCGCTACGCGGGTGGTTCGGTCGCGGGTGGCCGGTACCAGCTCCGCGACCTGCTCGGCGAAGGCGGGATGGCGTCCGTATATCTGGCGTATGACGCGGCGCTGGACCGTCAGGTCGCGATCAAGACCCTCCACACGGAGCTGGGGCGCGAGCAGTCCTTCCGTGAGCGTTTCCGCCGTGAGGCCCAGGCCGTCGCCAAGCTGTCGCACACCAACATCGTCTCCGTCTTCGACACCGGCGAGGACGAGCTGGACGGCGCGCTGATGCCGTACATCGTCATGGAGTACGTCGAGGGGCAGCCGCTCGGCTCCGTACTCCAGGCGGACATCGCCCAGTACGGCGCGATGCCGGCCGACAAGGCGCTGAAGGTGACGGCCGATGTGCTGGCCGCGCTGGAGACCAGTCATGAGATGGGGCTGGTCCACCGGGACATCAAGCCCGGCAACGTGATGATGACCAAGCGCGGCATCGTCAAGGTCATGGACTTCGGCATCGCGCGCGCCATGCAGTCGGGTGTGACGTCGATGACGCAGACCGGCATGGTCGTCGGTACGCCGCAGTATCTGTCGCCCGAGCAGGCGCTCGGGCGCGGTGTCGACGCGCGCTCCGACCTCTACTCGGTCGGCATCATGCTCTTCCAGCTGCTGACGGGCAGGCTGCCGTTCGACGCGGACTCGGCGCTGGCGATCGCGTACGCGCATGTGCAGGAAGAGCCGGTCGCTCCGTCCAGCATCAACCGTTCGATCACCCCCGCGATCGACGCGCTGGTCGCGCGGGCGCTGAAGAAGAACCCGAACGAGCGCTTCCCGAGCGCGGAGGCGATGCGCGACGAGTGCGCGCGGGTGCTGCCCGGCGGGCAGGCGGGCGCGCCGGTGATCGTGCAGGGCGTTCCGGGGAACAGCGGCGCGGGCGTGGGCTCCGCGGTCTTCCCGCCGGTGGACCAGTCGATGCAGGCGCCGCCGAGCGTGCAGGGCGTGCAGACGCCGTACCAGCCGGGTCCTTACGGGCCGCCGACGCCCGCCCCGATGCAGACGCCGGGAGCCGGCGCCGGGCCCGGGTACGGCTATCCGCAGACGCCGCCTCCGGCGTACCAGACCCCCTCGCCGACTCCACAGCCGTACACGATCTCGCCCCAGCCGCAGACGACGCCCGGTTCCGGCCATGGCGCGCACGGCGGCGGGCACGGCGGGCACGGTACGCACGGCGGGGGCGGCCGGCCGGGCGGCCGTCGGAACATGCCGGTCATCGTGGGCTCGATCGCGGTCGCGGTCCTCGCGATCGCCGGGCTGGTCACGGCGCTCTCGATGAACAAGGGCGCGGACGACAACAGGACCGTGAATCCGGGCACCGGCTACTCCGCCACACCGGCCTACGGCGGCCACCGGGCCCCGGAGCGGAACCGGACCATCGACGCGTCCGAGTGCTCGGGCGCCTCGGAGGACGGCCTCGACCCGACCAAGGTGACGGTCCCGGATCTGCGCTACAAGGACATCCTCTCGGTGAAGGACTGCCTCCGCGCCGCGGGGTGGACGTGGTCGGAGCCGAAGAAGCAGAACGACGGCACGCAGGCCGAGGACATCGTGACCGGCCAGTACCCGCGGCCGGGCGCCGCCGTGCTGCCCAGGGAGCAGGAGTTCGAGCTGACCATCTCCACGGGGGACCCGGAGTAATCGGCCTGGACAGGCTCTCTTCGTCGTACGTCTCGTACACCGTCGTACGTCTCGTACGCCGTCGTATGTCTCGTACACCCTCGTAAGCCGTCGTACTTGTGAACGACGTGTAGCACGTACGACGGACTACGGAACATCCGAGATGCCGGACTTATCGCCCCATGTGACGCTAGGTCGGTGACTCCAAGGTTCCGCACCTCTTGCGCGATCGCGGTCGCATCCCTGCTGCTGGCCGCACCAGCCGCGTACGCCGAGGAGTCCGCAGCACCCCCGCCGCGCACGTCCGCCGCCCCCGAGCCTCCGGTCCCCTCGCTGGCCGGGCGTCTCGCCGGGGAGGGGAAGATCCGGCCTGGCAGACCGCCGGAGCCGGATTCCGAGGACACGCCACCCGAGGACATCAGTCCGAGCGCGAGGGCCGAGAGCGCGGCCCCCGTACGGCCCGCCCGGCCGTCCTCCCCGGCGAAGCCGCCCGCCCCTTCGCGTAAGCCGTCGTCCTCCGCCTCCGCGCCTTCCGCGCCCGCGAAGCCGTCCGCGTCCGCCCCCGCACGTACGGACGAGGAGGAGGATACGGCGGAGGAGTGGGACGCGGCCGACGAGCCGGGGGAGGGCCAGAGGCCGCCGGAGGACCACGCGGGTACGGACGAGCCGACGGCGTCCGCGTCCGCGCCGTCCGCCGCCGACCGCAGGCCGGACGCGACGGCCCTCGACAGATCGGCCCCCCGGCCGGTTCCCGTACTGACCCTGGGCGCCGGAATCACGCTGCTCGGCCTGGGACTCGGCTTCCTCGGACTGCGGCTCCGACGTCGCTGAAACTCCCCCGCCCTCCCGACTGTCCTCCTTACGGCGTACTTATGAAGTCCGTCTGAGGTCGCTTGCGGGCGCGGACATACTCGGTATACATACTGAGTATGTCCATTCGCCACGGGCTTCTCGCCCTCCTCGAACGCGGTCCGCGTTACGGCTCCCAGCTCCGTACGGAGTTCGAGTCGCGCACCGGCTCCACCTGGCCGCTCAATGTCGGCCAGGTCTATACGACCCTGAGCCGGCTGGAGCGCGACGGCATGGTCGCGCAGGACGGCGAGGACGAGGCGGGCCACGCGCTCTACGTGATCACGGAGACCGGCCGCGCGGAGCTGCGGTCCTGGTTCCGTACGCCCGTCGACCGCGCCAGCCCGCCCCGCGACGAACTGGCGATCAAACTCGCCATGGCGGTCGGGGCTCCGGGGGTCGACATCCGGGAGGTCATCCAGTCGCAGCGGCACCACACCATCCAGGCGATGCAGGACTACACGCGGCTGAAGGCACAGGCTCTGGAAGCCGTGCCGACCGACCGGGACGAGGTGGCCTGGCTCCTCGTCCTGGAACAGCTCATCTTCCAGACCGAGGCCGAGGCGCGCTGGCTCGACCACTGCGAAGTCCGGCTGATCCGGCTCGCGATGGTGCCGGAGCGCGGCGGCAAGGAGTCGGAGGCGCCCTCGGGCAATCCGGCCGCCGGGTCCACGCCCGGATTCACCCCCGTCGCGGCGCCCCTTTCCGCACCGTCCGCCGGCTCGACGGCCGACTGACCGCGCCGCGACCGCGGACACCACCGCTCGCGGCTCCGGCCGCCACCCGAACCACCTGGCCGGAGCCCATGGGCTCCTGGGGCCGACCGCACCACTCCCGCCCCATCTCACTCTTCACACCGAACCGCTCGTACGTGCGCGTACGCCCACAGGGGGGACCCCTCATGGCTCGCAAATCACATCAGCCACAGCCGTCACAGCCGACGTCGCCGCAGCCGCAGCAGCCACAGCCGTCGGGGCAGCAGCAGCCGCAGCAGCCGGGGCGGCACTCGCAGCAGCGGCCCGTGCTCCAGCTCCAGGAGCTGACCCGCGTCCACGGCAGCGGCGCCACCGAGGTGCACGCGCTGCGCGGTATCAACCTCGATGTGTTCCCCGGCGAACTCGTCGCCGTCATGGGCCCGTCGGGCTCCGGCAAGTCCACGCTGCTCACCATCGCGGGCGGCCTCGACAGCCCCACCTCGGGCCGCGTGATCGTCGAGGACACCGACATCACCACCGCCGACCGCAAGAAGCTCGCGGCCCTGCGCCGCCGCAGCATCGGCTATGTCTTCCAGGACTACAACCTGATCCCCGCGCTCACCGCCGCCGAGAACATCGCGCTGCCCCGCGAACTCGACGGCGTCTCCGCGCGCAAGGGCCGCGTCGAGGCTCTGGCCGCGCTCCGGGAGATGGGTCTGGAGGAGCTCGCCGACCGGTTCCCCGACGAGATGTCCGGTGGCCAGCAGCAGCGCGTGGCGATCGCCCGCGCCCTCGTCGGCGACCGGCGTCTGGTCCTCGCGGACGAGCCGACCGGCGCCCTGGACTCCGAGACCGGCGAGTCCGTGCTCGCGCTGCTGCGCACGCGCTGTGACGCGGGCGCGGCCGGCATCCTGGTCACCCACGAGCCGCGCTTCGCGGCCTGGGCCGACCGCGTGGTCTTCCTGCGGGACGGCGCGGTCGTCGACCAGACGCTGCGCAGCCAGGCGGACTCGCTGCTCACGGGCCAGGCGGCCGAGCTGTGAAGAACTGGTTCCACTCCTGGCGCGCCGCGGTACGGATAGCCCGCCGCGACGCCTGGCGCTTCAAGGGACGCAGCTTCCTCGTCCTCGCCATGATCGCGCTGCCCATCCTCGGGGTGAGCGCCGCGGATCTGACCCTGCGCAGCGCGGAACTCTCCACCACGGAGAGCCTGAACCGCGACCTCGGCCGGGCCGACGCGCGGATCTCCGACCCCTCGTTCGGTGGTGTGCCCCTCCTGCAGAACCCGACGGGTGAGGGGTACGCGCCGGTGGGCGACTTCGAGAACAAGCCGTGGCCCGAGGGTCCCGCGGACATCGAGAAGACCATCCCGGCGGGCGCCACCGTTCTGGAGGACACGCTCGGGTCCGGCAAGCTCCGTACCACGCACGGGCTGCTGCACACCGAGATCCGTGAGCTCAAGGCATCGGACCCGATGGCCCAGGGCATCATGCGCCTGGTCAGCGGCCGCTTCCCGGAGAAGGGCGGCGAGGTCACCGCGACCACACACTTCCTGGAGACCAGCGGACTGCGGGTGGGCTCGAAGCTCACCGCACGTGGCCTCGACGCCGACTACCGGATCGTCGGCGAGTACGAACTCCCCAGCTCTCTCGACACCGACCAGGTCAACGCGCTTCCCGGCGCGTTCCTGGCTCCGCTCGACAAGGCGCTGAAGGCCGACGATCTGCCCGGCACGTCCCCGACCACGACGCAACTGGTGAGCGTCTCGGGCGGTTTCACGTGGAACATGGTGCGGGAGGCCAACACCAAGGGCGTCATAGTCACCTCACGCGCCGTACAGCTGAACCCGCCCGCCGACTCGGACGTCCCGCTGTACCAGCTGGACGGCTGGGGAACGTACGAGCAGAGCACGGCGGCCAAGACCGCCGCGATGGCCGCGGCCGGCACCATCGTCGGTCTCGCGATGCTGGAGATCTGTCTGCTGGCGGGGCCCGCCTTCGCGGTCGGCGCCCGGCGCTCGCGCCGTCAGCTCGGCCTGGTCGGGGCCAACGGTGGCGACCGGCGCCATATCCGGGCCATCGTGCTCGGCGGCGGTCTGGTGATCGGTGTCGCCGCGGCGGTCGTCGGTACGGTCCTCGGTGTCGCCCTCACCGTCGCGCTGCGTCCCGTGCTGGAGGACTACCTCGGCCAGCGCTTCGGCGGCTTCGAGATCCGGCCGCTGGAGCTGATCGGTATCGCGGCGCTGGCCGTGCTCACCGGTCTGCTGGCCGCGATCGTTCCGGCGGTCACCGCCTCCCGTCAGACCGTGCTGGCCTCGCTCACCGGCCGGCGCGGGGCGCGCAGGAGCAGCAGGGTGCTGCCGATCCTCGGACTGATCGCGTTCCTGCTCGGTGCCGCGATCGCGCTGTACGGATCGACGATGACCGACCAGTTCGCGATCGTCGCGGGCGGCAGTGCCCTCGCCGAGCTGGGTGTGGTCGCGCTGACGCCGGCCCTGGTGGGTCTCTTCGGCCGGATCGGCCGCTGGATGCCGCTCTCACCGCGGCTGGCGCTGCGTGACGCCGTACGCAACCGGGGGCGCACGGCCCCCGCCGTGGCCGCGGTGCTGGCCGCGGTCGCGGGCACGGTCGCGGTCGCGACGTACGCCGCGAGCATCGATGCCCAGGGCCGGGCCGGGTACACGCCTCAGCTGCCCCACGGCGCGGTCTCCGCCATGCTCGACGAGGGCGGCGGCCGGGATGTCCCGACCGTCCGTACGGCCGTCCAGAAGACTCTGCCCACCGAGACCCGGGCCGATGTGGACCGGATCTCCGTCGGGAGGCCCAGTTGCCCGGCGTACGGCGGCGGGGAGGACTGCGGGCGGTACGAGGTGGTCGTACCGAAGGCCAACCAGTGCCCGCTGTGGATGAGCGACGGAACCGATGACCCCGCGGAGAAGTTCAGCAAGGCCGAGCGGCGCGAGCTGGCCAAGGACTGGCGCTGTAAGGAGAGCGACGTCTACATCAACGTCGAAGGCGGTGTGCTGATCGGTGACGCCAAGCTGCTGACGGTCCTCGGGATCAAGGACGCGGGCGCCGAAACGGCGCTGGCGGACGGGCAGATCGTGTCCTTCGACAAGCGGAACATCGACACGAACGGCAAGATCGGCATCCGCCTGGTCACCGACATCGAGGCCGCCGACGCGGCCAACGAGAAGGGCAAGGATTCGCCGGGCGTCGTCAAGTCCGTCGCGGCGCACCAGGTCGCGGGGTCGCCCAACGCGTACGGCGTCTCGATGATCCTGACCCCGGCCACGGCGAAGGCGGCGGGCTTCAGCACCGTCCCGCTCGGCGCGTACTACTCGACCGACGCCATGCCGAGCGACGCCCAGAAGCAGAAGCTGGACAGCGAGCTCGACAAGACCGGCAGCGATGTGCAGCTCCATATCGAGGGCGGCTACACCAGCGAGAACAGCATCGTGCTGCTGGCGCTGACCGTCTTCGCCGGGCTGGTCACCATCGGTGCCGCCGGTATCGCCACCGGTCTCGCCCAGGCCGACGCCGAGGCCGACCTCAAGACACTCGCCGCGGTCGGCGCCCCGGCGCGGGTCCGCAGGACGCTCAGCGGGTTCCAGTGCGGGGTGGTGGCCGTGATGGGTGTGCTGCTCGGCACGGCGGCCGGGGTGCTGCCCGCGATCGGGCTACGGCTGACGGACCGGCGCGGCCAGTGGAAGTGGTACCAGCAGGCGCTCGACGAGGGCTGGGGCGGCGTCAGCGCACCCAACGTACCGATCGTGATCCCCTGGGGGACGCTGGCCGCGCTGCTGGTCGCCGTCCCGCTGGGCGCCGCGATCCTGGCGGCGCTGGTCACTCGCTCGCACCGGGTGCTCGGCCGCCGGGCGGCGACGTAACCCCACGGCCCCGCCACCCCACAGGCCCGCCCCGCTGACCGCGCGTTTCCCGGGCTGCCCGCGCCATTCCCGCGTGGATGGCCGCGTGGATCGCCACGTGGACCGCCACGAAACCGTGCCCCCGTACGAAGGTCATCCGCCTTGGTACGGGGGCACACCATGTAGTGACGCACATGTGCGAGACAATGGGCGGCATGGAGATGCCGAGGAACGAACGGACGCAGGAGAGCCCCCACGTCCTCGTGGTGGGACAGGACGGGATGGCGCTCGGCGGTGGAACCGACGACGGCGCGCGTGAGATCCCGGTGACGGAGATGGTCGAGCAGCCCGCGAAGGTCATGCGCATCGGCAGCATGATCAAGCAGCTGCTGGAGGAGGTGCGGGCGGCTCCTCTGGACGAGGCGAGCCGGGTACGGCTCAAGGAGATCCACGCCGGCTCGGTGAAGGAGTTGGAGGACGGGCTCGCCCCCGAACTCGTCGAGGAGTTGGAGAGGCTCTCGCTCCCCTTCACGGACGAGGCCATTCCCTCCGAGGCGGAACTGCGAATCGCGCAGGCCCAGCTGGTGGGCTGGCTGGAGGGCCTCTTCCACGGGATCCAGACGGCGCTGTTCGCTCAGCAGATGGCGGCCAGGGCCCAGCTGGAGCAGATGCGCCGCGCGCTGCCGCCGGGCTCGGTCCAGGAGGACGACGGGGAGCAGGGCCACGGCGCGCTCCGCTCGGGCCCGTACCTGTAAATCTTCCGGATCGCTCCCGTAGATCTCCGGATCGCTCCTATGAGGCTGTCCGGCACGGATCGCTCTGTCAGGCACGGCCCGGCGCACCGAGTGGTGTGCCGGGCCGCGGACGTATCAGGCGCCCGCCGACGTGAGCAGCAGGATCTTGCCGACGTGCGCGCTCGCCTCCAGCGCACGGTGCGCCTCGGCCGCGTCCGACATGGGCAGTGTCCGGTCCACGATCGGGCGGACCTGACCGTCGGCGATCAGCGGCCAGACATGCTCCCGTACGGCCGCGACGATCGCCGCCTTCTCGGCCAGCGGCCGGTTGCGCAGCGAGGTCGCCGTGATGGCCCCGCGCTTGCTGAGCAGGGCGCCCAGATTGAGCTCGGCCTTCGCCCCGCCCTGGAGACCGATCACCGCCAGCCGGCCGTTCACGGCCAGGGCCCGCACGTTCCGTTCCAGATACTTCGCGCCGACGATATCGAGAATGACATCCGCGCCAGCACCGTCTGTGGCCTTGCGGATCTCCTCCACGAAGTCCTGCTCGCGGTAGTCGATCAGGATGTCCGCGCCCAGCTCGGCGCAGCGTGCCAGCTTCTCGGGGCCGCCCGCCGTGACCGCGACCCGCGCGCCCACCGCCTTGGCCAGCTGGATCGCCATCGTGCCGATCCCGCTCGCCCCGCCGTGCAGGAGCACCGTCTCGCCCGGCCGCAGATGCGACACCATGAAGACGTTCGACCAGATTGTGCAGGTGACCTCGGGGAGCGCCGCCGCCGAGACCAGGTCCAGGCCGCTCGGCACGGGAAGGAGCTGCCCGGACGGGACGGCGACTTTCTCGGCGTACCCCCCGCCCGCCAGCAGCGCGCACACCTCGTCGCCGACGGCCCAGCCCGAGACCCCCGGGCCGAGCGCGGCGATCGTGCCCGCGCACTCCAGACCGGGGTACGGGGAAGAGCCGGGCGGGGGATCGTAGTAGCCCTGCCGTTGCAGCAGGTCCGCGCGGTTGACGGCGCTCGCCGCCACCTCGACGAGCACCTCGCCCTCGCCGGGTACGGGATCGGGCACCTCGGCCCATACAAGCGCGTCGGGGCCACCGGGTTCCGGAATCGTGATCGCATGCATGGCCGCGAGGCTACTCCGGCGGGGCGCGAATCGGGCCGCGGGTACGGTCAGTTCGAGTGGTCCGCCACCGGCGGGCTCTGCGCCCGGACGATGGTGATCAGACGGTCGGTCAGCTGGAGGGGGCTGGCGGCGGGGTCGTCGTACCCCATCAGCCGGTGGCCGCGCAGCACGCTCACCACGAGGTCGTCCGTCTCCCGTACGTTCCGGCCCACCTCCGCCTTTATGACGGGGCGTTCGATGATGTCGAGGCCGCTGCCCTGCTGGATCAGATCCTCCATCACCGTGCCCGCGCTCGGACTGAGCACGGACAGCCCCAGCAGCCGACCTGCCGCGCTGGCGCTGGTGATGACCGCGTCCGCCCCGGACTGGCGCAGGAGCGGTGCGTTCTCCTCCTCGCGCACAGCGGCGACGATCTTCGCGGCCCGATTGAGCTGACGTGCGGTCAACGCCACCAGCACGGCCGTATCGTCGCGCTGGGTGGCGATAACTATCTGACGCGCCCGCTGCAACTCGGCGCGGATCAGCACATCGCTCCGGGTCGCATCGCCTATCACGCCCACGAACCCTTCCGCGTTGGCCGCGTCGATGACTTTGCTGGACGGATCGACGATGACGATCTGTTCCTTCTTGAGACCCGTGGCACAGAGGGTCTGCATCGCCGAGCGCCCCTTGGTGCCGAAGCCGACGATGACGGTGTGGTCACGCAAGTGGGACCTCCAGCGGTTCAGCCGCCACTCCTCCCGGGTGCGCTCCGTGAGCACTTCGAGAGTGGTACCGACCAGGATGATCAGGAAAAGCACCCGCAACGGAGTCACCAGCAGCACATTGACCAGCCGTGCGCTGTCGCTGTACGGGACGATGTCGCCGTACCCCGTCGTTGAGAGCGTGACGGTCGCGTAGTAGACGGCGTCAAGAAAGTCGACCGATTCATCCGCGTTGTCGTGGTAGCCGGTCCTGTCGATATAGACGATGAAGACCGTCAGGGCGAGGACGAACAGGGCCATCAACAGCCGTCTGGTGACCTGGCGCAGCGGCCGTACGGCCGTACGGCGCGGAAGCTTCACCCGCGCCGCGACGAGATGTTCGTCGGCGTGCCTGGCCATCGCGTCATGGCCGGGAAGTTTCACGTGAAACACCCTCCATCGACCGGTGCCGCCCACGGCAGGTCGAGAACTTCCAGTTCGTCCCCGGGCCGCGCGCCGCCCGGCGGCACGACCGCGAGTCCATCGGCGGCGGCGATGCCGCGCAGCATGGCGGGACCATTGAAATGCAGCGGTACGAGGCCCTCGTCGTGGTGCACGAACGGCACCAGCCGGGTGTCGTACGGGTGGCCGTGCACCGCGTCCCGCAGCAGTGCACGGTACGGAGGGCGGGGCGCCCGTCCCGCCAGTGCGCGCAGCAGGGGCTCGGCGAGCGTCAGCAGCCCGGAGACCGCGGCGAGCGGATTGCCGGGCAGCCCGACCAGATGCCGCCCCGAGGGCAGCCGGGCCAGCAGCATGGGATGCCCGGGGCGTACGGCGACCCCGTCGACCAGCAGCTCGGCGCCCGTCTTGTCGAGCACCGGGTGGACATGGTCGACCGGTCCGGCGGCCGTACCGCCCGTGGTGAGGACGAGATCCGCCGTGGATCCGGTGACCGCGCGGCGCAGCGCCTCGGCGTCGTCGCGGACCCGGCGGGTGGCGATGACGTCGGCGCCGAGCGTTCGGAGCCAGGGCGCGAGCATGGGGCCCAGCGCGTCACGGATCAGCCCGTCGCGGGGCAGCCCTTCGGTGAGCAGCTCGTCACCGAGGACCAGTACTTCCACGCGCGGGCGCGGGAAGGTGAGCAGTTCGTCGTAGCCGGCCGCCGCCGCGAGCCCCAGGACGGCCGGGGTCACCAAAGAGCCGGCGGGCAGCAGCCGGTCGCCGGCCCGGCACTCCTGGCCGCGCGGCCTGATGTCCTGCCCGGGGATCACCTCGCGGTCGGCGTGGAGATGGCCCCGGCTGTCCGTACGGGCGTGCTCGCTGCGGACCACCGCGGTCGTGTCGGCCGGGATACGGGCGCCGGTGGCGATCCGTACGGCCGTACCGTCCGGGAGCGGAGCCACCGACCCATGACCGGCCAGAATGCCGAGGTCGTCGGCGCCCTGGGTGCCGGGGACGTCCACGCCCTGGATGCCGGGGCCGTCGGCCTCCTGCGTTCCGGGGGCGCCGGCCGTCGCCCCTTCGCGCGGGGAGCCCTTGACGGGCAGCACGGACCAGGGGCCCGGCCCCGAGACCGCCCAGCCGTCCATGGCGGAGGTGTCGAAGGATGGCAGATCGGTGAGTGCGGTGAGCGGCTCGGCGAGTGCCCTGCCCACGGCCCGGTCGAGGGGTACGGAGGCGGCGCGGGCGGCCGGGGCCGACCCGGCTGCGCGGGCCGCGAGGGCGCGGGCGGTGTCCCATGGCTCGGCGCGGTGCCGAGCGGTCGGGGCGGAGCCGGCGCCAGGACCCTGTGTGGCGCCGTGACCCGGTGCGGTGCCATGGGCCTGTGCGGTGCCGTGGCCCTGTGCCGTGCCACAGGTCCGGTCCCGTTCCGGGTCCCGGCCTCGGCTCTGGTCCTGGCCTTGGTCCTGGCTGTGATGCGGGTCGTGGGCCGGGCCGGTGGCCCGGTCCGGCGCACGGCCCGCGCCCGGCTCCCGGCCGACGAGGGCCAGGGCGTCGTCGAACCCGTCGGCCTCGCGGTCCTGGGCCGTCATCCGGCGTCGGCCCCCTTGGCGCCGGGTCCGTCGGTGCCCTCCGTCTCGTCCGCCCAGCGCAGGGCGAGCGCCACGGCCTTGCGGGCGGCTTCGGCGACCGCCTCGGGGCCGTCTCCGCCTGCTTTGGCCGCCGCGTAGCCGACCAGAAAGGTCGTCAGCGGCGCGGCGGGCCTGGCGACCCCGTGCGCGGCGTCGCGGGCGAGATCGAGAAGGAGACGGGTGTCGACATCCAGCTCGATGCCGAGTTCGTCCTTGACTGCGGTGATCCATTCGTCCAGCACAGTCCCATGCTCTCTGATCCTGGCCCGCGCTGTGGAGATGTCTTCCCAGGTGTCGCAGTCGAAGGAGGCGAGCGGATCGGCGTCGACCCGGGCGAGGTCGAGTTCCTGCACGAGGAGACGGAGCGGCAGACCGGGCAGACTGCCGTACTCGGTGGCGAGAAGGGCCAGTTCGCGGCGGAGCGGTTCGGCGCGGTAGGCGGCGACCAGCGGCTGGTCACGCCCATCGGCGTCGGTGAGCAACGCCCCCTCACGGCCTGTACTGTCCAGCGTCCCGATCAGGCGGCGCACCGTCGACTCCCCCAGGAACGGCAGGTCCGCGGAGAGTACGAGCACGGTGTCCGCCTCGGCGCACCGCACCCCCGCGTCGAGCGCGGCGACCGGCCCGCCGCCGGGCGGATCCTCGCGCGCCCAGCGCACCGGCCGCACCGTGGGCCGCCTGCCGCCCACGACTACGGTGCGGGCGGCCCCTTCGCAGGCCGCCAGCACCCGGTCGAGCAGCGACCGGCCCCCGACGCGTACCCCTGGCTTGTCGGCGCCGCCGAGTCTCTTGGCGGCGCCTCCGGCGAGCACGATGGCGTCATAGGCGGTCATGCCTGAAGTATGGGCCGCGACGGGCCGCCCGAAGCATCCGAGGTGGCCTGTTTCCGATCGAGCGTCTCCCTACAGCGTGCGCAGCAGCACCGCTGGCTGTTCGACGCAGTCCGCCACATAACGCAGGAAGCCGCCCGCCGTACCGCCGTCGCAGACGCGGTGGTCGAAGGTGAGCGACAGCTGGACGACCTGACGCACGGCCAACTCACCGTCGTGCACCCAAGGCTTGGGCACGATCCGGCCGATCCCGAGCATCGCCGCCTCGGGGTGGTTGATGATCGGCGTCGAGCCGTCGACCCCGAACACCCCGTAGTTGTTGAGGGTGAACGTCCCGCCGGTCAGCTCGCCCGGCGTGAGCGTGCCCGACCTGCCCGCCTCCGTCAGCCGCGCGAACTCGGCGCTCAGCGACTCCGCCGAGCGGGCGTGCGCGTCCCGTACGACGGGGACGACCAGGCCGCGGTCGGTCTGCGCGGCGAAGCCGAGATGCACCTCGGGCAGGCGCACGATCTCCCGGGCGGCCAGATCCACGGTGGAGTTCAGCTCGGGATGGCGGGCGAGGGCCGCCGTGCAGATCCGGGCGAACAGGGCGAGCAGCGAGATCTTGGCCCCTTCGGCCGCGTTCATCGCCGTACGCGCGGCCAGCAGTTCCGTGGCGTCCGCGTCGACCCAGCAGGTCGCGTCCGGGATCTCGTGACGGCTGCGGGTGAGCTTGTCGGCGACCGCGCCGCGTACGCCCCGCAGAGGCACCCTGGTGACGCCGGGCCGCGCGGACGGGGAGGCCGCCACGGGAGCCGGGGCCGGGGGCGGAGTCGGTGCCGTGGCAGGATCCCGGGCGGGGACGGCGGTTGGTGTCTGCGCGGCGCTCCGGGTGGCGCTGTGGCGGATCGCCTGCTCGACATCGCATCGCAGGATCAGCCCCTCCCGCCCGGAGCCCGTCAGCTCCCGCAGATCGACCCCGTGCTCGCGGGCCAGCCTGCGTACCAGCGGGGAGACGACCGGGACCGGCCCGGCCGCACCGTACACCGGTTCACGAACGAGGGCGGGCGCAGCGGCGGACGCGCTCAACGGCGCCCGGCGGACCCGGCGCCTGCGCACCGCCGGCGCGCCCGTGCCGTACCCGACCAGTACATTGCCCGACGTCTCGTCGGCTGCCGAAGGGGATGCGGGGGCAGACGCCGGGGCCGGGGCCGGAGCGGCGGCCTGTGTCGTGGCAGCCGCCTTCGTCGCTGTCGCGGCGTGGGCCGGTTCCGACGCTCCCACCGCCACTGTCAGCAGCGGCGCCCCGACGGGCAGCTCCGTGCCCTCTTCGCCGAAGCGCGCCGTCACCACACCCCCGTAGGGGCAGGGCACCTCCACCATCGCCTTGGCCGTCT
This sequence comes from Streptomyces sp. NPDC102274, assembly GCF_044766385.1. Taxonomy (NCBI): domain Bacteria; kingdom Bacillati; phylum Actinomycetota; class Actinomycetes; order Kitasatosporales; family Streptomycetaceae; genus Streptomyces; species Streptomyces sp. NPDC102274. The sequence goes on from NZ_JBIWLW010000014.1 coordinate 135,457, forward strand.
CGACCTCGACCACCGGCTCATCGACGGCGACGACATCCCCCACCGACACCAGCCAGCGGACGATCTCCGCCTCGGTCAGCCCTTCCCCGAGGTCCGGCAGTTTGAATTCCAGCACCTGGGCCATCAGCTCTCCGTCTCCCACTGGAGTCGCGCGACCGCGTCCAGCACCCGGTCCACTCCCGGAAGGTGGTGCCTCTCCAGCATGGGCGGCGGATAGGGAATGTCGAATCCGGCCACGCGCAGCACCGGCGCCTCCAGATGGTGGAAGCAGCGCTCGGTGACCCGGGCGGCGATCTCCCCGCCGGGTCCGCCGAATCCGGTGGACTCGTGGACGACGACCGCGCGCCCCGTGCGCCGTACGGACGCCGCGACCGTCTCGTCGTCGAACGGCACCAGTGAGCGCAGATCGACGACCTCCAGATCCCAGCCCTCGTCGCGGGCCGCCTCCGCCGCCTCCAGACAGACCGGCACGGAAGGACCGTAGGTGATCAGCGTGGCGCTGCTGCCCCGGCGCCGGACGACGGCCCGCCCGATCGGAGCGACCTCGGCCGGCTCGTCCGGCGACCACGGGGCCTTCGACCAGTAGAGCCGCTTCGGCTCCAGGAAGATCACCGGATCGTCGGAGGCGATCGCGGCCCGCAGCAGTCCGTACGCGTCGTCGACCGTCGCGGGCGTGACGACATGGAGGCCGGGGGTCGCCATGTAGTACGCCTCCGAGGAGTCGCTGTGGTGCTCGACCCCGCCGATCCCGCCGCCGTACGGCACCCGCACGGTGATCGGCAGCGGCATCGCACCCCGCGTGCGGTTCCGCATCTTCGCCACATGGCTGATCAGTTGCTCGAACGACGGATAGGCGAAGGCGTCGAACTGCATCTCCACGACGGGCCGCAGCCCGTACATCGCCATCCCGACGGCCGCCCCCAGAATGCCGGCCTCGGCGAGCGGGGTGTCCGTACAGCGGTCGTCGCCGAACTCGGCCGCGAGCCCGTCCGTGATCCGGAAGACCCCGCCGAGCGTGCCGACGTCCTCACCGAGGACGTGGACGGAGGGATCCTCGGCCATCGCGTCGCGCAACGCGCGCCGCAGCGCCTGCGCCATGGCGGCGGGCTTCACCGCGACGGTGGTCATCGCACCTCACCGGATCCTTCCGCGCGTCCCTCTCCGGGTCCTTCGCCGGAGCCGTCTTCCGGCCCTTCCCCGGAGCCTTCCTCGGCCGAGGCGTCCAGCTCGGCACGGAGCTGGGACGCCTGCTCACGCAGTTGGACGGTCTGATCCGCGTAGACATGCGCGAAGAGGTCCATGGGGTTGAGCACCGGCTCGGCGTTCATCCGGTCGCGCAGCCGCGCGGCCATCGTCTCGGCGGCGTCCGCGGCCTTCCGGATGCCGTCCTCGTCGAGCACCCCGCGCGTGGTCAGCTCGTGTTCGAGCAGCCGGACAGGGTCGTGCGCGCGCCAGATCTCAACCTCGTCGCCGGGCCGGTAGCGCGTGGCGTCGTCGGCGTTCGTATGGGCATCGATGCGGTAGGTCACAGCCTCGACCAGCGTCGGTCCCCCGCCACGCCCGGCGCGCGCCAGGGCCTCTCCGAGGACCGTGTGCACGGCGACCACGTCGTTGCCGTCGACCAGCCGGCCCGGCATGCCGTACCCGACGGCCTTGTGGGCCAGAGAGGGCGCCGCGCTCTGCTTGGCGAGCGGCACGGAGATCGCGAAGCCGTTGTTCTGGACGAGGAAGACGACCGGGACCCGCCACACGGCGGCGAAGTTCAGCGCCTCGTGGAAGTCCCCCTCGCTGGTGCCGCCGTCGCCGACGAGGGCGAGCGCGACCACGTCGTCCCCCTTGAGCCGCGCCGCGTGCGCCAGGCCGACCGCGTGCGGCAGCTGGGTGGCCAGCGGTGTCGACAGCGGGGCGATCCGGTGCTCGTGCGGGTCGTAGCCGGTGTGCCAGTCGCCACGCAGCAGCGTCAGCGCCTGTACGGGGTCGAGCCCGCGCGCCACGGCCGCGAGGGTGTCGCGGTAGCTGGGGAAGAGCCAGTCCTGCTCCCGCAGGACCAGCGCGGCGGCGACCTGGCAGGCCTCCTGGCCGGTGCTCGACGGGTAGACGGCGAGCCTGCCCTGCTTGGTCAGGGCCGTGGCCTGCGTGTTGTACCGGCGCCCGCGGACCAGCTCGGCGTAGAGCCGCAGCAGCAGGGCGGGGTCGGCCCCGGCCGCGGCGTCCGTACCCAGCACGCGGTACGGCTCGGTGTCGGGCAGCAGCGGTGCGGGATCGGTATGCGGCCGCCACGCCGGGGGCGGGTGCGGCAGGTGGCCCGCGGCACCGGGCAGTTCCTGGACCGACGTACTGCTTTTCTTCACGCGTGCACCTCCTCGGGGGAGTGGGCGAACGAGTGCCAAAATGTGGCACGTCTCACCTACCGATTGTTCGGTCGACAGGGCATTTTGGCTACACGCGACTCCAGCCTGTGGACAAACGGTTCTCCACAGCTTGGGATGGACGCAGGCCGTCCATGGCGCGGAGGCGAGGAGACAGGAGAGCTGAACAAATGGCCGACGGCACGGACCGCGAGATCGACGGGGTGGGGGTCGGGCCCGGCGCCGGGAGAGGCGTCGGCGGTACGGAAGCCATGCTTCCGGCGCGCCCACTGGACGCCATCGACCAGGACATTCTGCGCATCCTGCGAGCCGACGGCCGCGCCTCGATACGGTCGGTGGCCGAGCGCGTCCATGTCTCGCGCGCCAACGCGTACGCCCGTATCAACCGGCTGATCGACGACGGCGTGATCCGCGGGTTCAGCGCCAGCGTCAACCATGAACGCGCCGGCCAGGGCTCGTCCGCGTACATCACCCTGAAGATCGTGCAGAACTCCTGGCGCACCGTGCGCGAACAGCTCCAGGAGCTGCCGGGGGCCACCCATATCGCGCTGGTCAGCGGTGACTTCGACGTACTGCTGCTGGTGCACGCCCCGGACAACCGCTCGTTGCGGGAGCTGGTCCTGACCAGGCTCCAGTCCATCCCCGAGGTGCTCTCGACCCGCACGCTGCTGGTGTTCGAGGAGACGGATCTGAACGGGCCCCTTCCGTAGAAAACGGCCCCCTCTTGAAGAGGAGGCCGTTGCGGGTTCAGAAGGTGACCACTACGGGCCCTGCTGGGGCTCGGTGCGCAGCCCGTCGAAGGCCAGCCGTACGACCGCCTCCGCCACCTGATCGCGGTCATAGCCGCCGGGCGCGTGCGGCCGGTACCACTCCACCAGCGAGTTGACCATGCCGAAGAGCAGCCGCGTCGCCAGCCTGATGTCCATGTCGGCGCGCAGATCGCCGTCCGCCGCGGCGGCCTTCAGCAGATCGGCGACCCGCTGGTCGAACTCGCGGCGCCGCTCCATGGCCCAGCGCTCGGTCTGGGTGTTGCCCCTGACCCGCAGCAGCAGCGTCACATACGGCAGCTCCGCGATCAGCACCTCGACCGTACGGCGGGTCACGTACTCCACCCGCCCGATGGCCCGTCCGCGCGTCGTCCCCTCCTCTTCGAGGATCCCGAAGAGACCGTCCAGAGCGCGGCTGACCGCACGGCGCAGCAGCTCCTCCTTGCCGACCACGTGGTGGTATATCGAGGACTTGGAGATCCCGGCCGCCTTGGAGAGATGCTCCATGGAAGTGCCGTCGTATCCGCGCTCGTTGAAGACGCGGACAGCGACGGTCAGCAGGGTCTCGGGCGTATACGTGTCGCGCTTCGCCGTGGTCATGACGCGTCGTCCTCCTGCGCGGCGGCCAGGCGGCGCAGTGCCTGGGAGGGGGCGTAGCGGCCCGTGGGGTACTCCTCGTGCAGCGCCTCCAGCGTGCCGAGCGCCCACCGCGCGCCGAGCCGGTCGCCCCAGTCGAGGGGGCCGCGCGGGTAGTTGACGCCGAGCCGCATCGCGAGGTCGATGTCCTCCGGGGCCGCCACCTGGCGCGCTGCCGCGTCGAGGGCGAAGTCCACGAGCATGGCGACCGTACGGGCCACGATCAGGCCCGGGATGTCCCCGATCACGCTGACGTCCTTGCCCAGCGCCTGGAAGAGGCCGACAGCCTCATTCAGGGCCGTCTCCGCCACCCGGGCCGCGGGCGCGAGGGCGATCCGGGTCGCCTCCCGGTAGTCCAGCGCCAGATCGAAGTGGATGACGGGCATCCCCGCGTCGTCGGCGGCCGAGCCGTCCGCCAGGAAGAGACGTGTACCGTCGGACAGTTCGATCCAGCCGGGGTACCCGGGGACTGCGTCCTCCTCGCGGGCGACGGCGATCCCCGCTTCCTCGATCAGGCCGGGCAGCGCGTCCGCCGCGAACAGCTCGCCCTGCACGACGACGGACGCGGGCGCCTTTTCCGGCCCCGCCGTGTGCCCGGCGGCCCTCGGCGTGGCGTCCTCGCCGTACGGGTACCACCCCCGGCCCGACTTGCGCCCCAGCCGCCCCGACTCCACCAGCCGGCGCTGCGCGAGCGACGGCGTGAACTTCGGGTCCTGGAAGAAGGACTCCCAAACCGACCGGGTGACGGCCTCGTTGACGTCCTGGCCGATCAGATCGGTCAGCTCGAAGGGGCCCATGCGGAAGCCGCCGCACTCCCGCAGGACCGCGTCGATGGTCGCGGGGTCGGCGGCCCGCTCCTCGTACACGCGCAGCGCCTCCGCGTAGAAGGGGCGGGCGACGCGGTTGACGATGAAGCCCGGCGTGTCGGCGCAGCGCACCGGCGTCTTTCCCCAGGCCAGCGCCGTCGCGTGGGCGCGCTCGGCGGCCGTCTCGTCGGTCGCGAAGCCGCTGACGACCTCCACGAGCGGCAGAAGCGGGGCGGGGTTGAAGAAGTGCAGTCCCACGAATCGGCCGGGGTGGCGCAGCGCGCCCGCGACTGCCGTGACGGAGAGGGAGGAGGTGTTGGTGGCGAGCAGGCAGTCGTCCGCGACGATGTCCTCCAGCGCCGCGAACAGTTCCCGCTTGACGGCGAGTTCCTCCAGGACCGCTTCGACGACGAGCGCGGCGTCCGCCAGCTCGGCGAGGTCCCGGGCCGGGTGCAGCCGGGCGAGCGCGGCGTCGCGCGTCACGGCGTCGAGCCGGCCTTTCTCGACCAGCCGGTCGAGTCGCCCCGCGAGGATGGTGGCGGCCTGCTCCGCGCGGCCGGGCACGGCGTCGTAGAGCCGTACGGGATGGCCCGCGACCAGCGCCACCTGGGCTATGCCCTGCCCCATCGTGCCGGTGCCGACGACCGCGACGACGCGGCCGGCCTCGATTGCTGTCATGGACGCAATCCTCCCGTATGAGTGAGCCATTGAGTGAGCCAGTTATCCACAGACGGGTTGTCCACGGGCGGGTCACGGACGAGTACGGGCGAGTTATGCACAGGTTCGCCGGGCACCCTTGTCCCGACCGATCGTTCGGTTACTCTAACTCTGTCCGCCAGTTCATGTCCCTGTCCGTGTCTTTGATGCTCAGCCCGACCGAGGAGTGGGTCCGTCATGGCCGCCGCCCAGCTCAGTCCCCAGCAGCTCTCCGACAAGCACCGGCCCACGCTCGACCGGGCTCTCGACGCGATCAGCACCCGCGCCTACTGGTCCCCGCATCCCGAGCACCCCAAGGGGTACGGGGAGACCGCCCCGGCGGACGGACTCGCCGCCTTCCAGGCGCTGCGCGGGACCCGCTTCGAGCTGGACCAGCCGGGGACCGACGGCTGGACCGGTGGCGAGATCTCGCCTTACGGCCCGCCGCTGGAGGTCGAGTATCCGCACGCGGACCTGGATGTCCTGCTGCCCGCCATGCGCGCGGGTATGAGCGCGTGGCGCGAGGCGGGGCCCGAGACGCGCGCCCTGGTCTGTCTGGAGATCCTGGCCCGGATCAGCGCCCGTACGCACGAGTTCGCGCACGCGGTGATGCACACCAGCGGGCAGGCGTTCATGATGGCGTTCCAGGCGGGCGGACCGCATGCCCAGGACCGCGGTCTGGAGGCCGTGGCGTACGCGTATCGGGAACAGATCCGTACGCCGGCCGAGGCCGACTGGTCCAAGCCGCAGGGCAAGCGCGACCCACTTGAGCTGCGGAAGACCTTCACGGCGGCGGGTCGCGGGATCTCGCTGCTGGTCGGCTGCAACACGTTCCCGACGTGGAACGGCTACCCGGGCCTCTTCGCCTCCCTGGCCACCGGCAATCCGGTGCTGGTCAAACCGCATCCTCGGGCGGTCCTGCCGCTCGCGCTCACGGTCCGGGTCGCCCGCGAGGTGCTCGCCGAGGCCGGCTTCGACCCGAATCTGACCGCCCTGGCCGTGGAGCGGCCCGGCGAGGGCATCGCCAAGACCCTGGCCGTACGCCCCGAGATCCGGATCATCGACTACACCGGCTCCACCGCCTTCGGCGACTGGCTGGAGACCCACGCCCGTCAGGCGCAGGTGTACACGGAGAAGGCCGGCGTCAACACCGTCGTGATCGACTCCACCGACGACTACAAGGGGATGCTCTCCAACCTCGCGTTCTCGCTCTCGCTGTACAGCGGCCAGATGTGCACCACCCCGCAGAATCTGCTGATCCCCCGCGACGGCATCACGACGGACGCGGGCGAGAAGTCGTACGACGAGGTGGTGGCCGATCTCGCGGCCTCGGTGAGCGGGCTGCTGGGCGACGACGCCCGCGCCAACGCGCTCCTGGGCGCGCTGGTCAACCCGGACGTGAAGGCCCGCCTCGACGCGGCGAGCGGGCTCGGGGACGTCGCGCTCGCCTCGCGCGAGATCACCAACCCTGACTTCCCGGACGCGGTGGTCCGTACGCCCGCGATCGTGAAGGCCGACGGCGCCCGCAAGTCCTGGGAGAAGGCGTGGGAGGGCGCGGCCGGGGGCGGCAGCGCCACCGACGCGGAGCTGCCGTATCTCACGGAGTGCTTCGGCCCGGTGTCCTTCGCGGTCGCCGTGGACTCGACGGAAGACGCGCTGGAGCTGCTGCGGCGCACGGTACGCGACAAGGGCGCGATGACGGTCGGCGCGTACACGACGTCGGGCGAGACGGAGCGCGCGATCGAGGACGTCTGCCTGGAGGAGTCCGCACAGCTCTCGCTGAACCTCACGGGAGGGGTCTATGTGAACCAGACAGCGGCCTTCTCGGACTTCCACGGCTCCGGCGGCAACCCGGCGGCGAACGCGGCGCTGTGCGACGCGGCGTTCGTCGCGAACCGCTTCCGGACGGTGGAGGTACGCCGCCAGGCCTGAGGCGCCCTGGGCGCCCTCCTCCGGGCGCCCAGGGAAGGGCGCAGCCCCGCCGGTCAGGGGGCGGGCGGCGCCGACTGCCTTTCCGGGGCCCCGGCCACCCCGCCCCAGTGGAACAGCGTCATGGCCACGCTGGTGGCGAGGTTGTAGCTGGACACCTGCGGCCGCATCGGGAGCGACAGCAGGTGGGTGGCCCGGCTCCGGACGTCTGCCGAGAGCCCGTGCCGCTCGGAGCCGAAGGCGAGCAACGCGTCATCGGGGAGGGTCACGGACCGGATGTCGTCGCCCTCCGGGTCCAGTGCGTACAGCGGTCCCGGAGGAAAGTCATCGGGAGAGAGCCGCTCGACGGCGGTGGCGAAGTGGAGCCCGGCGCCGGCGCGCACAGCGTTCGCGTGCCAGGGGTCCATGTCGCCGGTCGTGATCACGCCGGTCGCCCCGAACCCGGCGGCGAGTCGCACCACGGCCCCGACATTGCCCAGGTTGCGCGGGTTGTCCAGGACGACGACGGGGGACGGACGGGGCAGCGCGGACAGCGCGTCCAGGTTGGTCCGGCGAGGGCGCCTGACCGCGAGAGCGGCGATCTGGGTGGCGTGGACGCGCGGCACCAGTTCCCGCAGGACGTGGGCCGGTATCTCAACGACGGATTCCTTGATCGCGTCGATCAGATCGTCGGCGAGTTCCGCGGCCAGAGCGAGGGCCGAATCCTTGTCGCTCGTGACGGCCGACCGTACGTCCGCCCCGAACCGGAGCGCGTGTTTCAGCGCATGGAAGCCGTCGAGCACCACCAGATCAGGACCGGCCTCGCGCCACCCGCGTACGACGAGGGAGGCATCAGCGTCGTTCATCGCCTCAGAGTACGGCGTGCCCACTGTGACCAGGCAGTTCGCGGGCCCCGGCACAGCGCACACACGTCGTCGCCGCCGGTCGCGCCTCCAGACGCTCCGCGGGGATCGGCTCGCCGCACCCCGCGCACCGCCCGTAGTCGCCTCGCTCCAGCCGTTCGAGCGCCCGGTCCAGATCGACCAGATGATCACGCGCCCGTCCCAGCAGGGCCGCGACATGGGCCCGCTCGAAGGCAGTGCTCGATCCCTCGGGGTCGTGCTCGTCGTCGACCGCCACCAGGGCGTTCGCCTCGACGATCGCGTCGAAGTCACGGCTCAATGCCGCGATCCGCGCGTTCGTGTCGGCCCGTTCCGCCGCCAGCCGCTCACGGACGGACTCGTAATCGATGACCGGAAAAGGTACATCTCGGGGCACATCATTCATTGCTCCGAGAACGTCCGTCGCCACGCTCGCATTCCGCACGGCTCGCGCGGCGACTGCCGGGAACCCTGGCCATCACCGGTGCGTGCGGGTTCTCACGACCGGCCGTCCGGCCCGACGAGGGTCCGGAGCTGGTCGGGGCTCTCGCTCCGCTGCTCCGGCAACGGTTTGCCCGGCCGGAGGAAGAACCGGCCCCACGGGCCCGCGATCCGGCCGCCGAGCCATCGCAGGAAGTTCGTCGGCAGGAACACCGCGTCGGCGGCGATCATCGCGAGCGAGAAGAAGGGCAGCCCGAGCAGCACGGCGATGCCCGCGTGCTCCACCATCATCGCGACCAGCAGCACATTCTTGACGCGGCGGTTGAAGAGCGTGAACGGGAAGGCGACCTGCACGATGACCGTGCCGTAGCCGACCAGCATGACCATGACGCCGCTGGAGGCGAGCAGCCCGGAGAGATCCGGCCAGGGCGAGAAGTAGTCCAGCTTGAGCGGGTAGTACAGGGCGGTGCCGTCCTGCCAGCGCGAGCCCTGGATCTTGTACCAGCCGGCGGTGGCGTAGACGAGACAGACCTCTGCCATGATCACGGCGAGTCCGGCATTGTGGACAAGGTTGGCGAGGATGTCGAGCAGGGCGCGGGGCTCGCTGTCCGGCGCGTACCGGTTCGCCGCCCACCACAGCCCCTGCACGAACCAGAGTCCCCAGAACAGGATCAGCATCCAGAGCTCGACATGGACCTGGTCCGCCCAGGTGCCGATAACGAGGAACCCTCCGAGAACGATCCACAGGACCGCTCCGACGCGGTCCGGTACGGCGCGGTCCGGTACGGCGCGGTCCGGTACGGCGCGGTCCGGTACGGCGCGGTCCGGTACGAGGCTCTGCGGTGTGTCGCCGTCCGGTACGGCACTGGCCGCCTTGCGGGCGGCACGCGCCGCGCGCCTGGCGTCCAGCGACCAGACCTGACCGCATCGCGTCAGCACCAGATAGATCGCGATCAGATGGATGATGTTGTCGCCGCCGTCACCCATGAAGATGGACCGGTTCTGCAGCGACAGCACCCCGAACATGAAGAGCACGGACATCGTGCGGGTGCGCCAGCCCAGCAGCAGCAGCACGCTGGACAGCACGGCGATGGCGTACACGATCTCGAACCACACCGTGCTGTCCGACCACATCAGCGCGGTGAAGGCACCGTTCTTGGAGATCAGCTGCTGGGCGAGGTCCCAGCCCCACGGGCCGTCGGGCCCGTACATCTCCTGGCGGTGAGGCAGCTCGCGCAGCAGGAAGAGCAGCCAGGTACCGGCGAACCCGATCCGGACGACGGCGCTCTGGTACCGGCCGAGGGGGCCGGCGGTCACGCGCTGGATTCCGCGGGCGGCCCAGCGGTCGAAGGTGACCCGCTTGCCGATCCGGTCGCCCTTCGTCGCGCCCGGCGGCCTGTCCGGCGCCCCGCCCGGCGGACCGTCCAGCGCCGCGCCCGGCAGACCGTCCCGCAGATGCTCCGACCGCTCGCTCATTCGCCCGCCTCCGTACGGCCGTTCCGTACACCCCCGGGAAGATCCGACGCGTTCACCGTCCACCAGGGAAAGACCCGGTAGAACGGGCGGGTGTTGACCTTCTCCGTGCTCCAGGAGGGGGCCTCGATGGCGGTCGTGACGGACCTGAGCTGGAGCCGTTCCACGGAACCGCCCAGATCGTGGTCCTCCAGGCGCAGCATCACTATGCGGCGGACATAGCTCTCGGAGAGCTGCCCGCGCAGACCGTTGGGACGGTTCTTGTCGTCGTGCGATCCGGTGAAGAAGTCCCAGCCCCGGCGCAGCTCGTTCTGGTCGACATGGCTGGGCAGGAGATTGCCGCGGATGGCCTCGCCGTCCTCGGCGGAGAGATCGATCCAGTCGGTGGTCCTGCGTGCACCGTCGAGGGTCTCGACCTCGGCGCGCGCCTCGACAGAGACGTTCTGCTGGAGCGGGTTGGGCGCGAAGAGCTTCCAGTTCTGTTCGAACTCGGGATAGATCCAGCCGTCGACGGTCTCGCCGTGCTGCTTGGTGAGCGTGTTGGACGGGGCGACATGCAGAAACACCAGGGCCACATGACCGCAGGCCAGCACCCCGATGACCGCGAGAGCCACGGCGGCCACCACCTGGTAGCGCAGGGAGAGGCCGGCTATCCCCGCGCCCGGTGGTGGCCCGGCCGGCACACCCTCGTCGTCGTACGAATCCATCCCGCCCCGATCCCCGTTGGTGCCACAGTCAGTTCCAGAGTCAGTTATCCACAGCGGTTGACACCCTACGGGCCGCCGACTCACCATTGAAGTCCATGAACCGAACGATCGGTCGGTAGGGGGCCCGGATGACGGCAGTGACCGCGAGGACAGCTGGGGAAGCGACGATGGAGACGACGGCGGAGGGGTTCGAGGCGGTGTTCGACGCCGCGGTGGCCGCCGATGAGCGCATCGAGCCGCGCGACTGGATGCCCGAGGCGTACCGCGCGTCGCTGGTCCGCCAGATCGCGCAGCATGCCCACTCCGAGATCATCGGCATGCAGCCGGAGGCGAACTGGATCACGCGCGCTCCGTCGCTGCGCCGTAAGGCGATCCTGATGGCCAAGGTGCAGGACGAGGCGGGACACGGCCTGTATCTCTACAGCGCGGCCGAGACGCTGGGCACCGGCCGCGAGGAGCTGCTCGACAAGCTCCACACCGGCCGCCAGAAGTACTCGTCGATCTTTAACTATCCGACGCTGACCTGGGCCGATGTCGGCGCGATCGGCTGGCTGGTGGACGGCGCGGCGATCACCAACCAGGTGCCGCTGTGCCGCTGCTCCTACGGCCCCTACGCCCGCGCGATGGTCCGGATCTGCAAGGAGGAGTCCTTCCACCAGCGGCAGGGGTACGAGCTGCTGCTCGCGCTCAGCAATGGGACCCCGGCGCAGCACGACATGGCGCAGGACGCGGTGAACCGCTGGTGGTGGCCGTCGCTGATGATGTTCGGCCCGCCGGACGACGAGTCGGCCCACTCCGCGCAGTCAATGGCCTGGAAGATCAAGCGGCATTCCAACGACGAGCTGCGGCAGCGCTTCGTGGACATCTGCGTCCCGCAGGCCGAGGCCCTCGGGCTGGCCCTCCCGGATCCGGATCTCCGCTGGAACGAGGAGCGGGGCCGGCATGACTTCGGCGCCATCGACTGGGCCGAGTTCCGCGAGGTCCTGAAGGGCAACGGCCCCTGCAACGAGCAGCGCATCACCCAGCGCCGCCGGGCGCACGAAGAGGGTGCCTGGGTACGGGACGCGGCGGCGGCGTACGCGGCGAAGCGCGGCGCCGACGGCGTGATGGCGGAGGACAAGGTCCGGATGATGGAGGCGACGGCATGAGCAGCTCGACCGACTGGCCGCTGTGGGAGGTGTTCGTACGCTCCCGCCGCGGGCTGTCCCACACCCACGCGGGGAGCCTGCACGCCCCGGACGCGGAGATGGCCCTCCGCAACGCGCGCGATCTCTACACCCGGCGCAACGAAGGGGTCTCGATCTGGGTCGTCCCGTCCTCGGCCATCACCGCCTCCTCCCCCGACGAGAAGGACCCGTTCTTCGCGTCGGCCGCCGACAAGCCCTACCGGCACCCGACCTTCTACGCGATCCCGGAAGAGGTGAAGCACCTGTGAACGACGCACCGGCGAGTGCCCCGCTGACCGCCCCGCCCCGGGCCGCGGCCCTCGCGCTCGGCGATGACGCCCTGGTGCTCTCGCACCGGCTGGGCGAGTGGGCGGGACACGCGCCCGTGCTGGAGGAGGAGGTCGCGCTCGCCAATATCGCGCTGGATCTGCTCGGCCAGGCACGGATCCTGCTCTCCCTCGTCGGGGACGAGGACCAACTGGCCTATCTGCGCGAGGAGCGGGCTTTCCGAAATCTCCAGCTGGTCGAGCAGCCCAACGGCGACTTCGCCCAAACGATCGCCCGCCAGCTCTACTTCTCCACCTGCCAGCTCTTCCTGTACCGGCAGCTGGCCGCCGGGGACAGCGCGTTCACCGGCCTCGCGGCCAAGGCCGTCAAGGAGGTCGCCTACCACCAGGATCACGCCGCGCAGTGGACGCTGCGGCTCGGCGACGGCACGGCCGAGAGCCATGAGCGGATGGCGCGGGCCTGTGGGTCGCTGTGGCGGTTCACCGGTGAGATGTTCGAGCCGGTGGAGGGGCTGGAGGTCGACTGGCCGGCCCTGGAGGACAGTTGGCGCGAATCCGTCACCGGCGTGCTGGAGCGGGCGACGCTGCCGCTGCCCGATGGGCCGCGCTCCGGCGCCTGGCGGGCGGGCGCGGGCCGGCAGGGACTGCACACGGAACCGTTCGGGCCGATGCTCGCCGAGATGCAGCATCTGCACCGCAGCCACCCGGGCGCGTCATGGTGACCGGCACGGGCTCCCGGACCGCCCCCTCCTCGCCCTCCGCCCCGGGCACTTCGGGCGATACGCGACCGACCGCGCTGGAGACCGAACTGCGCGCGCTCGCCGGGGCGGTGCCCGACCCCGAGCTGCCGGTGCTGACGCTGGAGGAGCTGGGCGTGCTGCGTACGGTCGTGATGTCGGGCCCCGGCCAGGTCCGGGTCGAGCTGACCCCGACCTACACGGGCTGCCCGGCCATCGAGACGATGTCCGAGGACATCGAGCGCGTGCTGCGTGAGCGCGGCATACCGGACGTCTCGGTCGTCACGGTCCTCTCCCCTGCCTGGTCGACGGACGACATCAGCGCCGAGGGCCGACGCAAGCTCGCGGAGTTCGGCATAGCCCCGCCCCGCCCCCACGGCGCGGACGGGCCTGTACCGCTCTCGCTCTCCATCCGCTGCCCGCACTGCGGCTCGACCAACACCGAGCTGCTGAGCAGGTTCTCCTCCACCGCGTGCAAGGCGCTGCGCCGCTGCGCGGCCTGCCGTGAACCGTTCGACCACTTCAAGGAGTTGTAGATGTTCCATCCGCTCCGGGTCAGCGAGGTCGAGCCGCTCACGGACGACGCGGTGGCCGTCACCTTCACCGTCCCGCCCGAGCTGCGCGAATCCTTCCGCCACACCCCCGGCCAGCACATCGCCCTGCGCCGTACCGACGAGCAGGGCGAGGAGATCCGGCGTACGTACTCGATCTGCGCGCCCGCCGGAGCCGATCCCGTGCTGCGGGTGGGGATCCGGCTGGTCGAGGGCGGCGAGTTCTCGACGTACGCCCTCAAGGAACTCGCCGTGGGCGACCTGGTCGACGTCATGGAGCCGACAGGCCGTTTCACGCTGGAGCCGCGCGCCGGGCACTTCGCGGCGGTCGTCGGCGGCAGCGGCATCACGCCGGTGCTGTCGATCGCGGCCACCCTGCTGGCGCGGGAGCCCGGTGCCCGGTTCTGTCTGGTCCGCAGTGACAGGACCGTCGCGTCCACGATGTTCCTGGAGGAGGTCGCCGATCTCAAGGACCGCTATCCGGACCGGTTTCAGCTGGTCAGCGTGGTCTCCAGGGAGGAGCAGCAGGCGGGGCTGCCGTCCGGCCGGCTGGACCGGGAGCGGCTGACGGAACTGCTGCCCGCGCTGCTGCCGGTCGCCGAGGTCGACGGCTGGTTCCTCTGCGGTCCGCTGGGTCTGGTGGTCGGCGCCGAACGAGCGCTGCGCGGTCTCGGCGTGGCCCGCGGCCGTATCCACCAGGAGATCTTCCACGTCGACGACGCGATGGCCGCGACCACGGCGGCGCCGGGCACGGCCGCCGCTCCGGTCCCCGCGCACAGCACGCTCACCGCGACCCTCGACGGCCGCTCGGGCAGCTGGCCTGTCAGGGACGGGGATTCCCTGCTGGAGACCGTGCTGCGCAGCCGCGCGGACGCGCCGTACGCCTGCAAGGGCGGGGTCTGCGGGACCTGCCGGGCGTTCCTGGTCTCGGGCGAGGTCAGGATGGACCGCAACTACGCGCTCGAACCGGAAGAGACGGAAGCGGGCTATGTACTGGCCTGCCAGTCCCATCCGGCCACCACGGAAGTGGAGTTGGACTTCGATCGCTGAGCGACCGTGACCGCCGAGCCGGGTCCCGGCTCACTCCCGCCCAGGAAGGGCCCTGGGTCGGGTCTCAGAGGACGAACGCCGGGCTGCCGTTGTCGGTGACCATCGGACGCCCGGCGCCGTCCCAGGCGAGCATTCCGCCGTCCACGTTCACCGCGTCGACGCCCTGCTGAACCAGATACTGGGTGACCTGGGCGGACCGGCCGCCGACCCGGCACATGACATAGGCCCTACGGCCCTCGGCCACCGCCTCGGTCACCTCACCGAAGCGGGCCACGAAGTCGCTCATCGGGACATGCAGCGCGCCCTCGACATGGCCGGCCGCCCACTCGTCGGTCTCCCGGACATCCAGCACCAGTCCGTCGGCCGGGACCGCCGCGACATCGACCGAGGGCAGCGGGGCGAAGTTCATGGGTAGCGCCTTCTCTCATACGTGACCGGGGCGAGCGGAGTTCCGGACCAGCACCAGGACCAGGACCTGGGGACCGGCACCGGCCTCACGGGCTCCCGGACGGACCAGCGGGCTTGCGAGCAGACCAGCGGGCTCCCGCCCGGATCAGCGGGCTCCCGGCCGGGGGCTCCGAAAAAAACCTACTGCACCAGCCTGGCCAGTTCCGTCTCACGCTCGGAGACCTCCGCGAGCAGTTGCTCGGCGATCTCCTCCAGCAGCCGGTCCGGGTCGTCCGGAGCCATCCTGAGCATCGCGCCGATCGCGCTCTCCTCCAGTTCCTTGGCGACCACCGTCAGCATCTCCTTGCGCTGTGCCAGCCACTCCAGCCGCGCATAGAGCTCCTCGCTCTCGCTCAGCCGGGGAGCCCGCGGCGCCGGCCCCGCCGCCCATTCCGCGACGAGTTCCTGGAGCAGCGGCTCGTCCCCGCGCCCATAGGCGGCGTTCACGCGTGTGAGGAACTCCTCACGCCGTGCCCGCTCCTTCTCGTCCTGCGCCAGATCCGGATGCGCCTTGCGCACCAGATCGCGATAGAGCTTGCGGGCCTCGTCGCTCGGCCTGACCCGCTTGGGCGGCCGCACCGGCTGATCCGTCAGCATCGCCGCCGCCTCGGGCGACAGGCCGTCGGAGTCGAGCCAGTCGTGGAACAGCTCCTCCACGCCCGGCATCGGCTGCACCAGCGCACGGGCCTCGCGCGCCTTGCGCAGATCCTCCGGATCGCCGGTGCGCGCCGCGCGGGCCTCGGCGATCATCGCGTCCAGCTCGTCGAGCCGGGCATACATCGGGCCGAGCCGCTGGTGGTGCAGGCGGGAGAAGTTCTCCACCTCGATCCGGAAGGTCTCCAGCGCGATCTCGAACTCGATCAGCGCCTGCTCAGCGGCGCGCACGGCCGTCTCCAGCCGGGCCTCCGGACGCGGCGCCACCCCCGCGTCGGGCGCGTCTCGTACGTCCTGCTCATCGTCGTTTCGGATCGTCGGCTCCCCAGGGGCGTCGTGCATCACCCGTCCAGCGTAAGGGCGAACGCGATGGCCCCCGCCCCGCCCCGGGCCGTCCCCCCTGGACCCGGAAGTCCGAAGTCACGTCTGCCGGGGGACCGCACCCCGGCCGGACGACGTCACCTCGGGACCTACTGGTCCAGCTCGGCCGCTACCCGCCCGCTCCTGACGGCCGCCAGCAGGTCGGCGTGGTCCGCCTCCGTACGGTCCGCGTATGCCATGGCGAAGGCCGCCACGGCCCCGTCCAGCTCTTCGCTCTTGCCGCAGTATCCGGCGATCAGCCGCGGATCCACGCTGTGCGCATGGGCCCTGGCCAGCAACGCGCCGGTCATCCGTCCGTAGTCGTCTATCTGGTCGGCCGGAAGCGCCGCCGGGTCCACGCTCCCCTTGCGGTTCCTGAACTGCCGTACCTGACAGGGCCTGCCCCGGACCGTCGTCCACCCCAGCAGGCTGTCGCTGACCACCTGCATCCGCTTCTGCCCGAGCACCACACGGCGCCCTTCGTGCACCGCCTCGGGCGCCTCGAACCCCACGGCCGGCAGATGAGGCAGCAGGGCGGATGCCCGCGCCTCCTTCACCTGGAGCACCAGCGGCTCACCCCGGTGGTCGAGGAGCAGCACCACATACGACCGCGTCCCGACACTGCCGGTACCGACCACCCGGAACGCCACATCCTGGATCGCGTACCGCGCGAGCAGCGGCAGCCGGTCCTCCGAGAGCGTGCCCAGATACTCCTCCAGCGAGGCGGCGACGGCCGCCGCCTCCTCGTCGGACACCCGCCGCAGGACGGGCGGCGCGTCCACGAACCGCCGCGCGGCCCGGCCGGCGCCCCTGCCCTCGCCCTCGCCATCGCCGGACACCGTCTCGGTGGACTTGGCCGCGAACCGCGCACTTGTGTTGTTGCGCGCCTTCTCCGATACGCGTTCCAGCGTGCCGACCAGATCGCGCGCGTCCGCGTGCGAGACCAGCTCCTCATCCGCGATGGCGTTCCACGCGTCGAGCACGGGAAGCTTCGCCAGCAGCCGCATCGTCCGCCGGTAGGCACCCACCGCGTCGTGCGCCCCCTGCCGGCAGGTGTCCTCGTCCGCGCCCGCCTCGCGGCCTGCCAGCACCAGTGAGGTGGCGAGCCGCTTGACGTCCCATTCCCAGGGGCCGACCACGGTCTCGTCGAAGTCATTGAGATCGATGACGAGCCGCCCGCGCGCGTCCCCGTACAGACCGAAGTTCGCCGCGTGCGCGTCCCCGCATATCTGCGCGCCGACCCCGGTGACCGGGGTGCCCGTCAGATCGTGGGCCATCAGCCCGGCGGAGCCCCGCAGAAAGGCGAACGGGGTCGCGGCCATCCGCCCCACCCGCAGCGGCGCCAGCTCGGGCACCCGGCCCCGGCTCGACTCCTCGACGGCGCGCACGGCGTCGGGCCGCCCCGCCATGAACACCACCGAGTCGTGCGCGGACCTCGGCACCCGGCGCCGGAGCGCCTTCCCTCGGCCCTTGGGCGTCTGCGTCCCGTCCACGGCCGTACGCGGCGCGAAACCCGGCACCACCGGAATGCGCTCGCTCCCGGAAACCCACGAGCCCCCGGAACGCGAGCCCTCAGAAACCGTGCGCGGCTTCTCCACCGCCGACCCGACATCGCCCATGGCGTGCCGCCTCCCCCCGTACTCGTGCGAGATCAACAGCACACGACGTTACCGCCGGGCCCGACCGCCGTCTTCCCCTGTGGACAACCAGGCCCGCTCACGCGGCCGGCCCTGTGGACAACGCCGGTCCGCCCACGTTGGCGGTCCTGTGGACAGGCCCTAGCAGCCGCCCTCCGGGACCCCTCCCAGATGGGATTCGGCCCACAACGAGAGCTCCTTCAGCGCGGGTTCCATCGCCGCCCCCGCCTTCGTCAGCCGGTACGAGACCCGCAGCGGCGGCCCCTCATCGACCTCGCGCAGGACCAGCCCCGCCGCCCCCAGCTCCGTGAGCCGGTCCGAGAGCATGCGTTCGCTGATGCCGGGGATCGCCCGGCGCAGCTCCGCGAAGTAGACCGCTCGTTCCATCAGCACGGAGATGATCGGCCCGGTCCACCGCTTGCCGAGCAGTTCGAAGACGCGCGTGATGCTCACGTCGACCTTCTTGCACGCGTCCTCACTGTGGTCCGCCATACGCACAGAGTACTGGTTTCCCGATGAGGGATGAAGAAAAGTAAGGGACTATGTTATTCATAGGAGCGAACGGAACTTCCATCCGTTCGCCGTCATACGCCACCCCTCATGGAGACCCTCATGGCCACGCTTCTGCACATCGACTCCGCCGTCTTCCCCGAAGGCTCCGCCTCGCGGGACATCACCGCCGCCTTCGTCCAGTCCTGGCGGGAGCAGCACCCCGACGGCAAGGTCATCTACCGCGACCTCGCCGCGACCCCGCTGCCCCACCTGGACGTCAGCGCCGCCGCCGCGGGCGCGGACGACGCGCTGCGCGCGGAACTGGCCGCCGAACTGGCCGCGGCGGACGCCGTACTGCTCGGCGCGCCGATGTACAACTTCACGATTCCGTCCACCCTGAAGGCATGGCTCGACCAGGTGATCATCGTCGGCCACAACGCGGGCCGCCCCGACGCCCCGCTGGCCGGCACCCCGTTCACGATCGTCGCCAGCCGCGGCGGCTCGTACGCCCCCGGCACCCCGCGCGAGGACAGCGAGTTCGTGCAGAACTACCTGGAGAAGGTGCTGGCGAACATGTTCGGCACCACTCAGATCGACTTCATCGTCCCCGAGCTGACCCTGGCCCACACCAACCCGGGCATGGCCGACCTCATTCCGCTCGCCGAGGCGTCGCGCGCCAAGGCGGAGGAGGAGGCCGCCCAGAAGGGCAAGGCCCTGGCCGCCCGCCTCGCCGCCTGAGCGCACAGCCCAAGCGCACAGCCCAGGCGCACAGCCCGAGCGCACAGCCCGAGCGCACAGCCCAGGCGCACAGCCCGAGCGCACAGCCCGAGCGCCCCGGCGCCCAAGCGCGCGCATCGCCCACGCGCACTCACGCGCACGGCCCCGTGCGCACAGCGCTCACACAGCACGCGCAAAGACATGCCTCCCGCGGGACCCGCCCGCGGGAGGCATGTCTCACACCCGCGACACCGCGAGGCCCCCGCCCCCCGACCCACAGGAACCCCAGGGCACGACGAAGAAGCCCCGTAGGTCGATGACCTACGGGGCTTCCATCTGTGCGCGAGGGGGGAGTTGAACCCCCACGCCCTTTCGGGCACTGGAACCTGAATCCAGCGCGTCTGCCTATTCCGCCACCCGCGCATTGGGTGTGTCGCCCGGTGCCTCACCTGCTGGTGTGCGCTCCTGGCGACATCGAGAAGATTAGCACGGTGCCGAGGGTGGGTTCACATCCGTTTGTTTCGATGACCCGGTCGCGGAACAGGGAACGAACAGCGGCCGCCCCCCACTCCTCCTGAGTGCACCCCGGGTGCGGGACACTGGCGTCAGGCCGCCTCTACGATCCGTGTGAGAGGTGACACTCATCGACGGGGCAGACAAGGGGAACCAGCCGATTTCCCGACGCGTGGATACGATCAGTAAGCAGTACCAGGACGGCCACTACGAAGGAGGTGCCCCATGGGAGTCATGAAGCGTTTCGAACAGCGTCTCGAAGGTTTGGTCAATGGCACCTTCGCGAAGGTGTTCAAGTCCGAGGTCCAGCCCGTCGAGATCGCGGGTGCCCTCCAGCGCGAATGCGACAACAACGCGACGATCTGGAACCGCGAGCGGACCGTCGTACCCAACGACTTCATCGTGGAGCTGAGCACGCCCGACTACGAGCGCCTCAGCCCGTACTCCGGCCAGCTCGGCGACGAGCTGGCCGGACTCGTCCGCGACTACGCGAAGCAGCAGCGCTACACCTTCATGGGCCCGATCAAGGTCCATCTGGAGAAGGCCGAGGATCTCGACACCGGCCTGTACCGTGTCCGCAGCCGCACGCTGGCGTCCAGCACGTCCCAGGCGCCCGAGCGCGGTCCCGCGGGCTCCCCGGTGCCCGCCTCCCCCCAGGGTGGCGTTCCGGGTGGTGCTCCCGGCGGTTACGGGTACCCGCCCGCCGCGGTCCCTCCCATGCCGGCCGCCCCGCCGCCCGGCGGCGGCCACGCGCCCGCGGCGCACCGTGCCCCGGCCCCCGGCCCCGGCGTGCTGCCGCACAGCCAGGTACGCCGCTGGATCGAGATCAACGGCACCCGCCACCAGATCTCCCGCGCGACGCTCGTCCTGGGCCGCAGTACCGACGCGGACGTACGGATCGACGACCCCGGTGTATCGCGCAGGCACTGCGAGATCCGGGCCGGAACGCCCTCGACCATCCAGGATCTCGGGTCGACCAACGGCATCGTGGTAGACGGGCAGCACACCACCCGCGCTACGCTCCGCGACGGCTCGCGGATCGTCGTGGGCAACACCACCATCGTTTACAGGCAAGCCGAAGGGTGAAGCGGGGGCAATGTCAGAGCTGACCCTGACGGTCATGCGGCTAGGTTTTCTGGCCGTTCTGTGGCTGTTCGTGATCGTGGCCGTACAGGTCATCCGCAGCGACCTGTTCGGAACACGCGTCACGCAGCGCGGCTCACGCCGCAACGCCGACGCCCGACCGCAGCAGGCACGCCAGACAGCGGCGCCGCCCCAGCAGCGCCAGCAGCAGCAACAGGGGGGCAGGCAGCGCCGAGGAGCCCCCACCAAGCTGGTCGTGTCCGAGGGCAATCTCACAGGCACCACGGTGGCGCTCCAGGGACAGACCATCACGCTGGGCCGCGCGCACGACTCGACGATCGTGCTGGACGACGACTACGCGTCCAGCAGGCATGCCAGGATCTACCCGGACCGCGACGGCCAGTGGATCGTCGAGGACCTCGGCTCCACCAATGGCACGTATCTCGACCG
This sequence comes from Streptomyces sp. NPDC102274, assembly GCF_044766385.1. Classification (NCBI taxonomy): domain Bacteria; kingdom Bacillati; phylum Actinomycetota; class Actinomycetes; order Kitasatosporales; family Streptomycetaceae; genus Streptomyces; species Streptomyces sp. NPDC102274. The sequence continues at coordinate 156,285 of NZ_JBIWLW010000014.1, forward strand.
GACCCGGCTCACGACCCCGACACCGATCGCGCTTGGCGCTCCGATCCGCATCGGCAAGACCGTCATCGAGCTGCGGAAGTAGTACGACAATGAGCGAGCGGAGCGAGCGAGCCGCGGCGGTACCCACGGCGGACCGCGGCCGGCTCCCGACCGGAGGGTGGGCAGTGTGGCTCGAGACCGGCTGGCGCGACAGTCGACTGGCGAGCCGACGGGCGAGGTGCGCATGAGTCTGTCTCTGCGCTTCGCCGCCGGATCGCACAAAGGCATGATCCGGGAGGGAAACGAGGACTCCGGTTACGCCGGTCCCCGGCTGCTGGCCATCGCCGACGGCATGGGCGGCCAGGCCGCGGGCGAGGTCGCCTCCTCCGAGGTGATCTCCACCCTCGTACAGCTCGACGACGATGTGCCGGGTTCGGACATCCTCACCTCGCTCGGCACGGCGGTACAGCGCGCCAACGACCAGCTGCGCGTGATGGTCGAGGAGGACCCCCAGCTGGAGGGCATGGGCACCACGCTCACCGCCCTTCTCTGGACCGGCCAGCGCCTCGGCCTCGTCCATGTCGGCGACTCCCGCGCCTACCTCCTGCGCGACGGCGTACTGACCCAGATCACCCAGGACCACACCTGGGTGCAGCGGCTGGTCGACGAGGGCCGGATCACCGAGGAAGAGGCCACCACCCACCCGCAGCGCTCCCTGCTGATGCGCGCGCTGGGCAGCGGCGACCACGTCGAGCCCGATCTCTCCATCCGTGAGGTCCGGTCCGGCGACCGCTATCTGATCTGCTCCGACGGCCTCTCCGGCGTCGTCTCCCACCAGACGATGGAGGAGACGCTCGCCAGCTACCAGGGCCCGCAGGAGACCATCCAGGCGCTCATCCAGCTCGCGCTGCGCGGCGGCGGCCCCGACAACATCACCTGCATCGTGGCCGACGTCCTGGACGTGGAGTCCAACGACACCCTGGCCGGGCAGCTCAACGACACCCCGGTCGTGGTCGGGGCGGTCGCCGAGAACCAGCTCCCGCTCAGCTCCGCCGAGAACGCCGCCGCGATGCAGACCCCGGCGGGCCGCGCCGCCGGCCTCGGCCGCGCCGTACCGCCGCAGCCCGGCGGGGGCGGCTTCGGCCCGCCCGGCAGCGGCGACAGCGCCGGCTACGACGGAATGCCGCCCGGAGGGGGCTTCGGGGCCTACGACGACGAGGAGTTCGTCAAGCCCCGCCCGCGCCGCCGGTGGCTCAAGACATCGTTCTACGCCGTCCTCGCGCTCGCCATCGTCGGCGGCGGTCTGTACGGCGGCTACTACTGGACGCAGACGCAGTACTACGTCGGCGCCAACAAGGAGCACGTCGCGCTCTACCGGGGTATCAGCCAGGATCTCGGCTGGGTCTCCCTCTCGAAGATCGAGAAGGAAACCGACATCGAACTCAAGTACCTGCCGGACTACCAGCGCAAGCAGGTCGAGGCCACCATCGCCGAGGGCAGCCTCGCCGGCGGACGCGACAAGATCGATGAACTCGCCGTCCAGGCGTCGGCCTGCAAGAAGGACGAGCAGCGCCGTCTGGCAGACCGTGACGCCAGTGTGGTCACCGGCGAAGGACAGGCCGGCGGCACGACCGGCACGAACACCTCCGCGAAGACCACCGACACCAAGTCGAAAGCAGCCACTCCCACTCCGGGCCCCAGCCTCTCGGAAGAGGAGCAGAAAGTGGCCTCGAACTGCGGTAAGCAGTAGGAGCCGGCCGTAGGGGGCCTTTCACCACCATGAGCGTAGTCACCAACACGACCACCATCGGCGCCATCGAAGCACCGAGCCGCCGCAACACCGAGCTTGCCCTGCTCGCCTTCGCCGTCGCCATCCCGGTGTTCGCGTACCTGAACGTCGGGCTCGCGCTCAACGGCAAGGTGCCCACGGGCATGCTCGGTTACGGCCTCGGCCTCGGCCTGCTCGCCGGCGTCGCCCACCTCGTGGTGCGCAAATTCGCCCGCTACGCCGACCCGCTGCTGCTGCCTCTGGCGACGCTGCTCAACGGCCTCGGGCTGGTGCTGATCTGGCGTCTGGACCAGTCACCCCGGCTCATCCGGCTCGCCGAGCTCAGTTTCGGCGCCTTCAGCCCGTCCGCGACGAAGCAGCTGATGTACTCGGCGCTGGGCATCGCGCTCTTCGCGGCCGTCCTGATGCTCCTCAAGGATCACCGCATCCTCCAGCGCTACACGTACATCTCGATGGCCGCCGCGCTGTTCCTGCTGATCCTGCCCATGTTCTTCCCCGCCAGGAACGGCGCCAAGATCTGGGTCAGCATCGCGGGCTTCAATGTCCAGCCCGGTGAGTTCGCGAAGATCATCATCGCGATCTTCTTCTCCGGCTATCTGATGGTCAAGCGCGATGCCCTGGCCCTCGCCAGCCGCCGCTTCATGGGGCTCTACCTGCCCCGCGGACGCGACCTCGGACCGATCCTCGGCATCTGGGCCCTCTCGATCCTCATCCTGGTGTTCGAGACCGACCTCGGTACCTCACTGCTCTTCTTCGGCCTCTTCGTGGTCATGCTCTACGTCGCCACCGAGCGCACCAGCTGGATCGTCTTCGGCCTGCTGATGTCGATCGGCGGAGCCGTCGGCGTCGCCACCTTCGAACCGCACGTCCAGGCCCGCGTCAACGCCTGGCAGGACCCGTTCTCCTGCTACACCACCGACGGCGCCTGCCAGCAGATCGGCGACGCCCTGCTGTCCTTCGGCTCCGGCGGCACACTCGGCACAGGGCTCGGCCAGGGCAACTCCGACCTCATCGGCTTCGCCGCCAACGCCGACTTCATCCTCACCACCGTCGGCGAGGAGCTCGGCCTCGCCGGGACGATGGCGTTCCTGCTGCTGTACGGGCTGATCGTGGAGCGCGGCGTACGTACCGCCCTCGCCGCCCGCGACCCCTTCGGCAAGCTCCTCGCCATCGGCCTCTCCAGCGCCTTCGCCATCCAGGTCTTCGTGGTCGCGGGCGGCGTCATGGGGCTCATCCCGCTGACCGGTATGACCATGCCGTTCGTCGCGGCCGGCGGCTCCTCCGTACTCGCCAACTGGGCCCTGATCGGCATCCTGATCCGTATCAGCGACACCGCGCGGCGGCCCGCCCCGGCCCCGGCCCCCTCACCCGACGCCGAGATGACCCAGGTGGTCCGACCGTGAACAAGCCCCTGCGCCGCATCGCGATCTTCTGCGGGCTGCTCGTCCTCGCTCTGCTGATCCGGGACAACTGGCTCCAGTACGTCCGCGCCGACGAGCTGAACTCGCACGAGAACAACCGGCGCGTCCTGATCGAGCGGTACAGCAACGAGCGCGGCAACATCATCGTCGACGGCAAGCCCATCACCGGCTCCGTCAAGACGGACGACACCGACTTCGTCTACAAGCGCACATACACCAACGGGCCCATGTGGGCGCCCGTCACCGGCTACGCCTCCCAGGCCTTCGACGCCAACCAGATCGAGAAGCTGGAAGACGGTATCCTCACCGGCAACGACGACCGGCTCTTCTTCGACCGCACCCTGGGCATGTTCACCGGCAAGGAGAAGAAGGGCGGCAACGTCGTCACCACCCTCAGCGGCGCCGCTCAGAAGGCCGCCTTCGAGGGACTGGGCGACAAGAAGGGCGCTGTCGCCGCGATCGACCCCCAGACGGGCAAGATCCTGGCGCTGGCCTCGACCCCCAGCTACGACCCCGCCACGTTCGCCGGAAACAGCAGCAAGGACACCAAGGCCTGGGTCGGCCTGGACAAGAAGAACAACCCCGACGACCCGATGCTCAACCGGGCGCTGCGCCAGACCTACCCGCCCGGCTCCACCTTCAAGGTGGTCACCGCTGCCGCCGCCCTGGAGCACGGCCAGGTCACGGACATCGACTCGGCCACCGACACCCCGCTGCCGTGGATCATGCCCGGGACCACCACCCCGCTGCCGAACGAGGGCAACATCCCCTGCAAGAACGCCACGCTGCGCACCGCGCTGCGCGTCTCCTGCAACACCGTCTTCGGCAAGCTCGGCGCGGACCTCGGCAAGGAAAAGATGCTGGAGACCGCGAAGAAGTTCGGCTTCAACCAGGAGCAGTTCATCCCGGTACGCGCCGACGCCTCGGTCTTCCCCGAGGAGCTGAACGACTCCCAGACCGCGCTCTCCTCGATCGGCCAGTTCGACACCCGTGCCACCCCGCTCCAGATGGCCATGGTCACCGCCGCGATCGCCAATGACGGCAAGCTGATGAAGCCGTACATGATCGACCGTCTTGAGGCGCCGAACCTGGACGTGCTCGACAAGAACGAGCCCGAGGAACTGAGCCGGCCCCTCACCCAGGAGAACGCGCAGAAGCTCCAGAGCATGATGGAGACGGTCGTCAACGAGGGCACCGGCGGAAACGCGCGCATTCCGAACGTGACCGTCGGCGGCAAGACCGGTACCGCCCAGCACGGCGAGAACAACAGCAAGAACCCGTACGCCTGGTTCATCTCGTACGCCAAGGCGGACAACGGCTCCCCGGTCGCCGTCGCGGTCGTCGTCGAGGACAGCGGCGCCAGCCGTGACGACATCTCCGGCGGCGGCCTCGCGGCCCCCATCGCGAAGAGCGTGATGAAGGCCGTCCTCGACAGCAAGAAGTGACGCCGGTCACGGCTCACGTCCATTCCTGCACATTGCGATACCGGTCGTATATCAGGTCACCGTTACGGGCCAACCGCATGCGGAGTGCCCGGTAGCGTAGGCGCGAACAGCACACCGCCGGACCACACACGGGTGCGGTCGGGACTGACGGAGAGGGCTGGAACGTTATGGAAGAGCCGCGTCGCCTCGGCGGCCGGTACGAGCTGGGCTCGGTGCTCGGCCGTGGTGGCATGGCGGAGGTCTACCTCGCGCATGACACCCGGCTCGGTCGCACCGTCGCCGTGAAGACGCTCCGGGCGGACCTCGCCCGCGATCCGTCCTTCCAGGCCCGGTTCCGCCGAGAGGCCCAGTCGGCCGCCTCGCTCAACCACCCGGCGATCGTCGCGGTCTACGACACAGGCGAGGATTACGTCGACGGGGTGTCCCTCCCGTACATCGTGATGGAGCACGTCGACGGCTCGACCCTGAGAGAGCTGCTGCACTCCGGGCGCAGACTCCTGCCCGAGCGCACGCTGGAGATGACGGTCGGCATCCTCCAGGCGCTGGAGTACTCCCACCGCAACGGCATCGTCCACCGTGACATCAAGCCGGCCAACGTCATGCTGACGCGCACCGGCCAGGTCAAGGTCATGGACTTCGGCATCGCCCGCGCCATGGGCGACTCCGGTATGACGATGACGCAGACCTCGGCCGTCATCGGCACCGCCCAGTACCTCTCCCCCGAGCAGGCCAAGGGCGAGCAGGTCGACGCGCGGTCCGACCTCTACTCCACCGGCTGTCTGCTCTACGAACTGCTGACGGTCCGGCCCCCGTTCATCGGGGACTCCCCGGTCGCCGTCGCCTATCAGCACGTACGGGAAGAGCCGCAGACGCCCAGCGTCTTCGACCCGGAGATCACGCCCGAGATGGACGCGATCGTGCTGAAGGCCCTCGTCAAGGACCCCGACTACCGCTACCAGTCCGCCGACGAGATGCGCGCCGACATCGAGGCGTGCCTCGACGGCCAGCCCGTCGCCGCCACCGCGGCCATGGGCGCGGTCGGCTACGGCGCCGGCGGATACGGCGGCCCCCCGGACCAGCCCACGACGGCGATGCGCCAGGGCGACCCGGGCGGCCAGACGTCCATGCTCCCGCCCGTCAGGCCGGACGACAGCGGATACGGCGGCTACGACGACCGTCCGGCACGGCGCCGGCAGAAGAAGTCCAACACCTCGACGATCCTGCTGGCCGTCGCGGGCGTCCTGGTACTGGTCGGCGCCATCCTGATCGGCAAGTCGGTCTTCGGCGGCGACAGCGGCACCGCCGAGCTGGAAGTCCCCCAACTCGTCGGCAAGACGCTCACCGAGGCCCAACAGCTCGCGGACAACGCGAGCGTGAAGGTCGCGCAGTCCGGCTCGGAACGCTGCGACGTGCCCAAGGGCTCCATCTGCAGCCAGGTCCCGGCCACCGGCAAGATGAGCCAGGGCGAGACCATCCAGGTCGTCGTCTCGGAGGGTGCTCCGCAGGTCAAGGTCCCGGATGTCACCGACAAGCAGAAGCAGGGCGCGACGGACATCCTGGAGGCCGAGAACTTCACGGTCGACTACAAGACGGAGGAGTCGGACGAGGATCCCGGGACGGTGCTCTCGCAGGACCCGGAGGGCGGCTCCATGGTCGAGAAGCAGTCCAAGGTCACGCTGACGATCGCTACCAAGAGCCAGATTCCGGTTCCTCCGGTGGTCGGCGGACTCTACGACAACGCACAGAACCAGCTGCAGCAGCTCGGCTTCACGGTCGTACGGAACGACGTGGACTCGCCACAGCCCCTGGGCACCGTTCTTGAGCAGGACCCGAAGGGCGGCACCAAGGTCGACAACGGCTCTCAGGTCACCCTGAAGGTCTCCAAGGGCCCGCAGCAGCAGAAGGTCCAGATCCCCGGTGACATCCGCGGCAAGACCTTCGGAGAGGTCCAGGGCACGCTCCAGGGCCTGGGGCTCAATGTCGCCCTCGCGCAGAACTCGCCGAACGACCCCAACGCCATAGTGATAAACAGCGATCCCCAGCCCGGTCAGGAAGTCAACAAGAACGACACCGTCACCCTGACCACCATGGGCGGCCAGGGCAACGGTAATAACAACGGCGGAGGCGACAACAACGGAGGCGGCTTCTTCGGCGGCCCGTCCGGCGCCATCGTCCGTAACAAGAACTGACAAGCTGGACAGACAGAACGCGAACAGCCCCGGCACCCTTGCGAAGGGTGCCGGGGCTGTTCCGTACCGTCCCCAGGGGCGGACCCAGAGCTTGGGTGAGCCGGGCAGGCGGAACGTTGAAGCCAGGGCCCAGGGCCTGTCCGGACAGGCCCTAGCGAAGCTCGGGCGGGGGCGTACGGTTCTTGTCGACCTTCTCCGTACGCTCCAGCTCGGCCCAGACGATGTAGCGGTACTCCGAGGTGTAGACCGGCGTGCAGGTCGTCAGGGTGAGATAGCGGCCGGCCTTCTTCTTCCCCGACTCCTTGGGGATCGGCTGGAGGACGTCCACGTTGTACTTCGAGGTCTTCGGAAGCTCCTTGAAGACCTTGTAGACGTACCAGGTGTCGCGGGTCTCGAAGACGACCGGATCGCCGGTCTTGAGCTTGTGGATGTTGTGGAACCTCGCCCCGTGGCCGTCCCGGTGCGCGGCCAGCGTGAAGTTGCCCTTCGCGTCCCAGGGGAGCGCCGACTTGACCGGCTCGGTGTAGTAGCCGGCGATACCGTCGTTCAGCGACGAGGTCGTGGTGCCCTTCTTGACCAGCACCTCACCGCTGCCCATCGCCGGGACGTGCAGAAAGCCGATGCCGTCCTCGGAGTCGTAGGTCGGGGGGGCAGCACCCGGCTTCTTCTCCTGCGCCCAGCCGTTGCGTACGTCATCGCCCTGCTTGGCGGCCTCGCGGTCGGCCAGGACGTTCGTCCACCACAGCGAGTAGGCGACGAAGAGACCGAGCACCACGCCCGCGGTGATGAGCAGTTCGCCGAAGACGCTGACGGCGGCCGCGAGCCGGCTCCTGGGACGGAGGGCCCGTACCGGCGCCGAGGCGGTGGCCGCCTCCGGGGCCCGGCGCGCCGCGTCCTCCCGGCCCGAGCCCCCGTCCGGCGGCAGCGGTGCCTCGGCCTGCTCGTCGTGCTCGGTACTCGCTGCCACCGCACCCGTCCCCAAGTCCCTGAAGTCTGTCCGCGCGCGGACCGGGCGTCAGCCGACGAGAGCGTCGGGCTTGCCCTTGCTGCGCGGCCGTTCGTCCACCATCTTGCCCCACACGATCAGCCGATAGGTACTGGTGAACTCCGGGGTGCACGTCGTCAGCGTGATGTAGCGACCGGGCTCCGTGAAGCCCGAACCCGGCGGCACGGGACCGATCACGCTCACATTCGACGGTGACGTCTGCGGCAGGATGCTGGTCATGTCGTACGTGTAGTACGCGTCCCGCGTCTCGACGATGATGTCGTCGCCGGGCTTCAACTGGTTGATGTAGCGGAAGGGTTCGCCGTGGGTGTTGCGGTGGCCGGCCACCGCGAAGTTGCCCTGCTTGTCGGCGGGCATCGCCGTCTTGAGGCGGCCCTCGGCGTAATGGCCGACCATGCCGTGGTCGAGGACCTTCGACTTGCTGATGCCCTCGGCGATCGGCACGACGACGTCCAGCTTCGGGATATGCATGATGGCGAAGCCCTGTCCCGGCTCGAAGGCGCCCGGCTGCCGGTCCTTCGTCCAGCTGTCCTGGATCTTGTTCGTCTCCTTGCCGGCGTACTGGCCGGCCTGGACGTTCGTCCACCACAGCTGGTACGTGACGAACAGCAGCATCAGGACGCCGAAGGTGATGAACAGCTCGCCGACCGCCCGGCTGGCGATGACGGCGGGGCTCTCCTTGAGGGCACGCGCCGCGCGCCGCGCTTCGACCCGGGAGAGCGGCCGGGCGAGCGCCTGCTCCCCGGAGCCGTGCCCGGCGTCGGTCCCGGCGGGCTCGGCGCGTCTACGGCCCCGGCCGCCGCCCTTGGCGGCCCTGCGCCGCTCGGCCCGGCCCCCTGGCACGGACTCCGGCTCGGCCGCCCGGCGCGTGTCCGCCGTCCGGAGTCCTACGGTCTGATCATCCAGCCCGGGCTCAGGTACGGGTATCGGGGCCGGGTCGGCCGTCGGATTCGTACCGGCCCCGCCCGCGTAGTACGAGGGGGCGCCGGGCTCCGCTGCGCGGGGGGTTTCCGCCGCGTACTGGCGGTAGTAGTCGCCGGACCACTCCGGCTCCGGGGCCGGGACCGAGGCCGGGGCTTCCGGTGCGGACTCCGGCTGCCGGGGGCCCCGGTGCCGCCCCTGCTTCCGTACCGGCTGCTGTCCCAGCTCCTGCCCCTGACCCTGTCGTTGGCCCGGGAGCGGATCGTTCAGTGGGTCCGCCAGCCCGTCCACCGCCGCCTCGAACGCCCCGGAGACCTCGTGCCCACCCTGCTCGTACGAGGCTCCGTAACCCACTTCGTGTTCGGGGCGGAGTGCCGTCACGCGAGCGCCTTGCCCACCACCGGCGCCAGCCCCGTCGACCGGCCCACCGCACCCGGATCGCCGCACTGCGCCAGCCAGTTGGCCAGCATCAGATGCCCGTGTTCGGTGAGAACCGACTCCGGGTGGAACTGCACGCCCTCGACGGGCAGTTCACGGTGGCGTACGCCCATGATGATTCCGTCCGCGGTGCGCGCCGTGACCTCCAGCTCGTCCGGCAGCGCGGCGGGCTCCGCCGCGAGCGAGTGGTACCGGGTCGCGGTGAAGGGCGAAGGCAGCCCCGCGAAGACGCCCTTGCCCTCGTGCGTGACGAGCGACGTCTTGCCGTGCAGCAGCTCGGGGGCCCGGCCCACGACACCGCCGTACGCCACCGCCATCGACTGCATACCGAGGCAGACCCCGAAGACGGGCACCCCGGTCCCGGCGCAGTGACGCACCATCTCGACGCAGACACCGGCCTGTTCGGGCGTGCCGGGCCCGGGGGAGAGCAGAACGCCGTCGAAGCCGTCCTGGGCGTGAGCGGTCGTCACCTCGTCGTTGCGCAGCACCTCGCACTCGGCGCCGAGCTGGTAGAGGTACTGGACGATGTTGAAGACGAAGCTGTCGTAGTTGTCGACGACAAGAATGCGCGCGCTCATCCGGCTGCCCCCGCTCCCTCTCCGTCAACCGTCACGTCGTTGAACGGCAGCAGCGGCTCCGCCCACGGGAAGACGTACTGGAACAGCGCATAGACGACGGCGAGCGCCAACAGGAGCGAGAGCGCCGCCCGCAGCCACACGTTGCCCGGCAGATGCCGCCAGATCCAGCCGTACATGCTGTCCCTTCCGTCCGGTACCGCGCCAGGCGGTACGCCACCAGACTAAAGGGCTCCACCGACACATGGGCGGTTCATCGGTCAGCTGCACAGAGGTTCGGGGTTGCTCTTCGTCACAAGCGCCCGCGACGCGCGCTACCCGACCGACTTCGCGTAGTGCAGATCCACCGTGCCCGTGTAGCCCAGCAGCGTCTCCTTGTCGCGCTCGTCGACCTTCCAGCCGAGGCCGTACGCCTTCACGTACAGCTGGTAGTTCTGGATCGCCGGGGAGTCGGCGAGCGCCTCCCGGAGCTTGCCCTGGTCACCAACAGCGGTGATCTTGTAGGGCGGCGAGTAGACGCGGCCCTGGAGGATCAGTGTGTTCCCCACGCACCGCACGGCGCTGGTGGAGATCAGCCGCTGGTCCATGACGCGGATGCCCTCCGCGCCGCCCTTCCACAGCGCGTTGACGACGGCCTGCAGATCCTGCTGGTGGATGACGAGGTCATTGGGCTGCGGCTCGGGATAGCCGGGGTTGGCCGTGGCGTTCGGCGGGGCGTCGTCGAGTGTGACGGTGAGCGACTGGCCGGTGACCTTCTTGGTGCCCGCGTCCTTCTCCAGGGCGTTCAGCCTGGCTTCCTCGGCCGCGGTGGTGCCATGGTCGCGGCTGACGAGGCTGTCGATGTCGTGCCGTACCGCCGCGTTGGCATCGCCCAGTTCGGCGTTCTTGCGGTCGCGCTCGTGGATCAGATCGGAGAGCTTCAACAGCGAAGTGTCCGTACGGATGTTGGTGCCCTTGGCCGTGTTGAAGCTCGTCACGAAGATCAGCCCGGCGAGGGCGAAGACGGCAGCCGTGAGCAGCCGGACGGGCCGCCTGTTCGGTCGGCGGACCGGCCCTGGGGGAGAGTCGGCAGAATTGCTCAACGTACCCTTATCTCCTTAGGCGCCGCGGAAGCACTACGCTAACGGACGCCCGGGGGCGGCGGTGTTCCCCCTGCTCTCCGCCCCGGCACACCGTTTCAGTCCCCCTGCGCGGTCACGCAGCGCATCGACAGGAGAGTCCCTCGTGCCGAAGTCACGTATCCGCAAGAAGGCCGAGTTCACGCCGCCTCCGGCCGCGAAGCAGACGGTCAACCTCAAGCTGACCAACCGGAGCTGGGTCGCCCCGGTCATGCTTGCCCTGTTCCTGATCGGGCTGGCCTGGATCGTCGTCTTCTATGTGACCGAGGGCGATCTTCCGCTGCAGAGCTTCGGAAACTGGAACATCGTGGTCGGGTTCGGCTTCATCGCCGCCGGCTTCGGTGTCTCGACCCAGTGGAAGTAGCGGGTCCACCGCTCCACCGTCAAGCTCCGCCTCCACTTATCCACAGCGTTGTCCACAGCAGGGGAAAAGGTCAGACGATCTGTGGATAACTCCACGGGACGTTGACGCCGGTGTGACTACATCCCCCATTCTGATGGCGCGCTCGCCCCTTGTCGCTACTGGTCAAACCCACATCAGCGACAAGGGGCACGCACGTTCCCCACAGGATGCACAAGATCCGCCACACACTGTGGACAACTGTGGAGTACGGGCCGTCCTCACGAGGTCACGCTCAGGTGAGTGAGGCGGTTCTGGCCACGATCGTCACGACCGTCGCCACGAGCACCAGCGCGCAGGTCCCGTACTGCACGAAAGCCCGCCGCTCGCGAGGCGCGTGCACCATCCCTATGGCGATCACCACGCCCGCCACCAGCCCGCCGACATGCGCCTCCCACGCGATGTTGGACCAGGTGAAGGTGAAGAGCAGGTTCAGCGCCAGCAGGACGAGGACCGGCCGCATGTCGTAGTTGAGCCTGCGCATCAGCACGACGGTCGCGCCGAGGAGACCGAAGATCGCGCCGGAAGCGCCCAGCGAGGGCTGATTCGGTGCGGCGATGAGATACGTGAGGGCGCTGCCGGCCAGTCCGGAGAGCAGATAGAGCGCCAGAAAGCGGACGCGGCCGAGCGCCGCCTCCAGCGGCCCCCCGAGCCACCACAGCCCGAGCATGTTGAAGGCGATGTGCCAGATCTCCTGGTGCAGGAACATGGCGGTGACCAGCCGGTACCACTCGCCGTCCGCGACGCCGACGACCCGGTTGAGGCCGGGGCTGAAGGCGTAACCGATGAGGTCGAGGTCCTCGACGAGCCGATGCCGGTCGCCCACCGCGAGGACGGCGACGAACACCGCGACATTGATGCCCAGCAGGATCTTGGTGAGCAGCCGGGGATCGGCCGCGACCGTGCCTCCGGCGAGGGTGCGCGGCCGGTTGGCGGTCGCTCCGTGCCCCGTACCCGAGCCCTGCCGGACGCATTCCGGGCACTGGAAGCCGACAGAGGCACTGATCATGCACTCGGGGCAGATGGGGCGCTCGCAGCGCATGCAGCGTATGCCCGTCTCCCGGTCCGGATGCCGGTAACAGTTGGGCAGGCCTTCGGTGACGGCAGGCTGGTCCTGGCCTCCGTGGCCGCCTGGCGGGTGGTCCATCGGTTCCCTCGGTCCTCGTGACGGCGGACGGTGCCCGGCACGGCACAGCGCACCGCCCCGCCCGTCCGGTATGTAACCACTACGGACGGGCAGGGCGGGATGGTTCCCCGAACAGGGGAACCGAACAGTGTGCGAACGGTCAGCGCGTCTCGACGACGACCGACTCGATCACGACCTCCTGCAGCGGGCGGTCGGTGCGCGGGTTGGTCTGGGTACCGCCGATGGCGTCCACGACCTTCTTGCCGGCCTCGTTGGTGACCTCACCGAAGATGGTGTGCTTCCGGTTCAGCCAGGAGGTCGGGGCCAGGGTGATGAAGAACTGCGAGCCGTTGGTCCCCGGGCCCGCGTTGGCCATCGCCAGCAGGTACGGCTTGTCGAAGGAGAGGTCCGGGTGGAACTCGTCCTCGAACTGGTAGCCGGGGCCACCGGTGCCGTTACCCAGCGGGTCCCCGCCCTGGATCATGAAGCCGCTGATCACACGGTGGAAGACGGTGCCGTCGTACAGCCTGTCCGTAGTCTTCTGACCGGTCTCCGGGTTGACCCACTCCCGCTCGCCCTGCGCGAGCTCGACAAAGTTCTTGACCGTCTTCGGCGCGTGGTTCGGCAGGAGCCGGACCTCGATGTCGCCGTGGTTGGTCTTCAGGGTGGCGTAAAGCTGCTCGGCCACGATCTGCCTTCCGTAAGTCTTCTCTGACTCTCACGATCCTCGCACGGAAGGCGTGATCGCTGCCCGGCCGCTGCCCTCGAACGGGCTTTACGCCCGTCTTGGTGCGGTTTCGGGGCCGGATGGAGGTGGCGGGGAGGCGTCGGCAGAAGGCATGCGGGGGTGACAGCGGAAGCGAAGAGCTCGGGAGGGCAGCCGAAAGCGAGCAGTCGCGGAGAGGGCGGTGCGGTCACGCCGGAACCCGCGCATGCTGGAGGTAAGCGCGACATCGTCATCCATCAGTACGTACGGAAATGTACGTAGAGGACCGCGATGTCAGGACATCGCCCACGTCGTCTTCCATGACCCGGATGCCCACAACGCATGCCGAGACCGAGACCAGCAGGCATGATCTCGAAAAGGGTGGATAGGCGAAATACGGAACGCCCCCGAGGAGGATGATCCTGTGACCCGCATGGACAGCGTGCGCGCCGCTACCGGTTCGGCGAAGGAGAGCGTGCAGCACGCCGCGGAAGTGGTGGCCCCTTACGCCGGTTCGGCCAAGGAACAGGCCGCTCTGGCCAAGGAACAGGCCGCGCTCTACGCCCGCGAGGCGCGTGTACGGCTCGCCCCGACAGTATCGAAGGCCGCTCAGCAGGCTCGTGTTCAATACGGCGCCCGTGTGGCGCCCCGGGTACCCCCAAAGGTCGATGAAGCCGCTCACCGCGCCGCGGTGCGCACTCGTCAGGCCGCCCGTCAGGCGGCGGATTACACAGTGCCGCGAGTGAACCAGGCGGTGGCCACCGCACAGCCGGTGGCCGGACAGGCCGCGGCACGTTCCGCAGCCGCCCTGGCCGCTCTGCGCGGACAGGTCACGGCGAAAGAGATCCAGAAGCTGGTGAGGAAGCACGAGCGGCGGGCCAGGGTCGGCCGGCTGGCCAAGGGCCTGGCGGTCCTCGGCGTGCTGGCCGGTGGAGCTTTCGCCGCCTGGAAGTGGTGGGACAAGCAGGCGAATCCGGACTGGCTCGTGGAGCCGCCGGCCGCTACCGAGGTCTCGGAGCGTGGTCCGCTGACGTCCGTGGACGGCAGCCATGTGGTCGATCCGCTGGATCCGGAGGTCCAGGCGAAGCAGGCCGAGGCCGAGGCGTCGGAGAACGACCGGGACGACCGGGACGACCGCCCCTGATCACACAGTCCTTGATCACACAGACCACGTAGGTCACACAGACCATAGAGATCACGGAGATCACGGAGATCACGGAGATCACAGATCGGGCGTGGCACTCTCCGCGCCTGGAGTCGTGGTCGTCCGGGCTCTTGCCGTCCGCACTCTTGCTGTTCGTGTTCTCGCTGTTCGTGTTTTTGCTGTTCGTGTTCTCGCTGCTCGTGTTCTCGCTGTCCGCGTCGTCCTCGTCGCGCCACCGGCACACGGGGTTCGGCGACGGGCGCACCGGAGATGAGGGGCGCCGGGAGACCGCGGGGTTCCCGGCGCCTCACGCCGCGACGAGTGCCGCGTCGGCGGCGTACGCGCTCACGTGCGCCGCGCGGGCATCGGCCTCGCTCGGCATGGTCGCCGGCAGATGACGGACCGAGGGTGACGAGCCGTGCGCCTCCGCGTGGATACGCTGCTTGATCGTGGGCGGCAGCGACCGGCCGCGTGGCAGCGACCTGGGTACGGTCGCCCTGGCCGGAGTGGCCTCGGTGACGTGGTGCGCGGCGGCGGGTGCCGGCGCGGGCTGCTCGGCCGGCTGCTGCACGGCGTTGCCGGCAGCCGCGGCCGGGGCGGTCAGCCCCAGGGAGGCGAGCATCGCGAAGAACGCGGTGATGAAGACAGTCCACAGTTTCTTGACCTTGAAGGCGGCCATGACCCCTCGCTTTCGGGTTGGGCGGTTTACATACCTTCCTTATGATGTGGACGCATCTTGAAAATCCAGGGAGCTACGCCGCCGTCCGGCAGTTCTTCGGATGAACACCACTCGTACGGTCCAACCAGCCACGCGTAATCGTGTGCGGAGCACGCCCGAAATCGCATCAGAAGCAGCGCTTCCCCGCCGCCGACCGACGCGTACAAGCGCACGTCAGCGCCCCTCCAGCGCCTCCGACCCGCCCTCTTCACCGGCCGAGGCACAACCTCCGCTCCGCCGCCACCCGAAGCGATTTCCGCCGCGCGGGGGCCGCGCCCTGCTCGGCCCCGCGGATCACCCGCCTGCCGCTCAGGGCGCGCCGTATCGGCACAAACCGGAAAAGCTGATTCCTGGACAGCCGCTCGGCCCGCAACCCGGTTTGCCGCTCGGCCGCCCCTTCCCGGCAGAAGAGAAAGAGAGAGAACGCCATGACGCTGCGCCTGTCCCGAGAGCTCATACGCTCGCGGCCCGTCGTCGCCCTCGCCTCGGTGTGCTCCATGGCGGCGCTCGCCGCGCCCGCGCCCGCCCTCGCCGGCGGCGCTTCCACTGGCTCGGGCAGCGGCGGCATAGCCAAGCCGACGGTGGTGCTCGTGCATGGCGCGTTCGCCGACGCCTCCGGATGGGACGGGGTGGTGGAGCGGCTTCAGCGCGACGGCTATCCCGTCATAGCCCCCGCGAACCCGCTGCGCGGGCTGGCCAGTGACTCCGCCTACATCACCAGCGTCCTGAAGAGCCTCAAGGGACCGGTCATCCTCGCCGGCCATTCCTACGGCGGTGCGGTGATCGGCGAAGCCGCCGCCGGCAACCGCAACGTCAAGGCGCTCGTCTACATCTCGGCGTTCATGCCCGACAAGGGGGAGGCGCTCGGGGCGCTGGGCGCCAAGTTCCCCGGCAGCCGGCTCGATCCGGCGCTCAGACAGGTGCCGTTCCGGGACGGCGACGGCACGACGGGCACCGATCTGTACATCAGGCCCGACAAGTTCCACGAGGTCTTCGCCGCGGACCTCGCGGCGTCCACCGCCGCGCGGATGTCCGCCACCCAGCGCCCGATCAGCGCCGTGGCCTTCACCGAGAAGGCGGGTGCCGCCGCCTGGAAGACCATCCCGTCCTGGTTCCTGGTCGCCACCAAGGACCGGGCGATAGCCCCGGATCTGGAGCGCTTCGAGGCCAAACGGGCGGGCTCCCACACCATCGAGGTGAACTCCTCGCATGTGGCGATGGTCTCCCACCCCGGCACCGTCACCAGTCTCATCCTCGACGCCGTCCGCACCGAGGCCTCCGGCAGCCCGTCCCTGGCCACGACGGGCAGCACGACCAGCGCCACCGGCCTCATCGGCGTCGGCGCGATCGTCGCGGGCGTGGGCCTGATCGTTGCCGTACGCAGACACCAGGCACGCGGCCGCTGACCCCCGGAGCGCCCGCCCCTTGTCCGTCCGCCGGTCAGTCCCTCGCCCCGAGTCTGCCGCGGTTGTGCAGGACGTACAGGATCGCCTGGGACGGAACGATGAGGAGCACGGCGGCGCCGGCGACACCCACGAGCACCCACAGGGTGGGAGTGGGCGAGGCGGCGGCGGAGAGGCTCAGGTGAGTACCCAGCAGATAGGGGTACTGGGCAACCCCCCATCCGCAGACGACGGCGGCCACCGCCAGCGCCGCCAGCATGCGCAGCGCGCCGGGTCTTCTGGTCTTGAGCAGGAAGAGAGTGGCCAGGCCGCTCAGGGCGGACACGATGAGCAGCGGCAGTCCACGGTGACTCAACTCGTGGAACAGGCGCGGCGAGTCGGCCTGGAGCACAAAGATCCCGGCCAGACTGACCGCGCCGGTGACGACTCCGGCGAGCACGGCGCGCCGGCTGAACCACGTTTCGAGCGAAGGGCTCTGATTCTGCCGCGCGGCGGCGGTCAGAAACACCGCGGCCAGGTAGGAGCAGACCAGGACCGCCAGTACTCCACCGAGCACAGACGTCGGATTGAGCCAGCTGCCGAGGGGATCGCCCTTCCCGCCGGCCGGTACCCGTCCGGACGCGATCGCCCCGGCCATGCTTCCGAAGCAGTACGGGGTGACCACCGAGGACAGCGCGAACAGCACACCGTAGACCCGCTGCTCCGGGGTCCGCATCGACACCTTGCGGAAGGCGAAGCCCGCCCCGCGCAGCACGATGCCGAGCGCGGCCAGCCCCAGGGGGATGTACAGCGTCGTGGTGATGGCGGCGAAGGCTGTGGGGAAACCGCTCCACAGCACGACGAGGCAGTAGATCAGCCAGGTGTGGTTGGCCTCCCAGACGGGCCCGACCGACAGGTCGATCAGATGGCGGGGCCGGCTGCCGCGCGCCGCTCCGCCGCCGGTCAGGTCCCAGAAGCCGGCGCCGAAGTCGGCCCCGCCAAAAAGCGCGTAGGCGATGATGCCGACGAACAGAATGACCGCGATGGCATCGCTCATGTCTATCGGTCCTCTCCCACGTGTGCGCCGCTGAGAGGCCGGTCGGGACCGTAGGGGACATCGACCGTGTCGTCGTCTCCGTCTCTCCACCGTCGTGTCAGGGACCGCAGGACGAGTACCGCGCCGGTTCCCACCCCGAGGTAGATGGCCAGGGCCGCGGCGAAGAACGGCCAGAGATTGCCCTGGGTCGCCACGGCGTCCTTGGTCAGCAACAGGCCCCTGACCGTCCACGGCTGCCTTCCGACCTCGGTGACCACCCAGCCGGCCTCCAGGCACAGCACCGCGACGACTCCGCTCACAGCGACGCACCACAGGAACAAGCGGTTGGTCGGCACCTCCCGTCGGCGCCACCACAGCCACGCGAACCAGAGGGAGAGAGCGAACAGCGCCAACGCCGTCCCGACCATGATGTCGAAGGCCAGATGGACAATGCTCACCGCCGTGTCCTCGGGCCGCACCTCGGGAGGGATGGCGTCGAGTCCGCGGATCTCGGTGGAGGGGCTGAAACCGGCGAGCAGCGAGGCCATGTCGGGTAACGGGAGGCCGTAGCGGACCTCGCCGTCGATCAGTACGCCGGCGAGCGTCTCCGGGACATGGTCTCCGGTGGTGGGCAGCAGTTCGATGGCGGCGAACTTCGCCGGCTCGCTGTGGAACACCTGACGGGCGACGATGTCGCCGACGAAGATCTGTACGGGTATGGCGATGGCGGCCACGGTGAAACCGATGAGGAACCCGAGCCGGTGGTAGCTGTCGCGGCGCCCCTTCAGCATTCCGACGGCGTAGACCCCCGCCACCGTGAAGCCGGCGACGATGTACGCCGCCAGCAGCATGTGGATGCTCTCGAACCAGAAGGCGCCGTTGAAGAACACGCCCGCCGGACGGACCTCCACCACCCGGCCGTCCCGCATCGTGATGCCGCCGGGCTGGTTCATCCAGCTGTTCGCCGCCACGACCGCGCAGGTGCCACCGATGCTCGCCAGGACGACGGGTACACCCGTCCAGAAGTGCACCCAGGGAGGAAGCCGCTTCCAGCCGTAGATGTAGATCGAGACGAAGATCGCTTCCAGGAAGAAGAAGATGCCTTCGATCGCGAAGGGGAAACCGAAGGCGGCGCCGTAGCGTCCCATCAGCCCCGGCCAGAGGATCCCGAGTTCGAAGCTGAG
This sequence comes from Streptomyces sp. NPDC102274, assembly GCF_044766385.1. Classification (NCBI taxonomy): domain Bacteria; kingdom Bacillati; phylum Actinomycetota; class Actinomycetes; order Kitasatosporales; family Streptomycetaceae; genus Streptomyces; species Streptomyces sp. NPDC102274. The sequence continues at coordinate 174,862 of NZ_JBIWLW010000014.1, forward strand.
TACGGTACCGGTGACTGCTCCCACGGCGAACAGTACGGCCGCCACCTTCGACCAGCGCTGCGCGAGAAGCAGGGCCTGGTCGTCACCGCGGCGCAGACCGCGATAGTTGGCGATGAGCATGAGAGCCGTGAGAGCCACGCCGAACGGCACGAGAATGATGTGGAAGCCCAGAGTGAACGCCATCTGCTCGCGAGCGGGCAACAATTGCGGCGGATCGTCAGCCGAAGCCAGAACCTGAAGCAGGATCCCGGCAGCATCAGGTGAGTACGGCATCCCCGCATACTTCATGCGCCCGCCGGGCTCGCGCCCCCGCTGACACGGACCGGACGCCGACACCACCCGTTCGGACGACGGGGAGCACGGCGGAGGCCGACCGGTCCTCATCGTGACGGGGCTTCTCGCAGCCGCACCGAGCGCGAGGGACTTGGGCATCGTGTCCTTGCGGCGCCGGTCCAGCCGTCGCTGGAGCCCAGGGGAGTCGAACCCGAAACGAGCAACACTCTCGACAGGGGGAGATGATCTCCTGACTGATCATGGTGGAGGGGGATCGTCCGTGGGGAGCACGTCGCCGTCGTACAAGGGGCACCGGTACCCGGTCGAGGTGATCAGAACCGGCCGAGTGTCCCCGCGGGCACTCGGCCGGTTCTGTCAACGCCGACGGCGGTTCACTACCTGCGTCCGCGGCGGTCGTCGTACTCGTCGTCGTTGTAGTTGTAGTCCCTGCTGCTGAATGGCATGTCGCTCGGCTGGCTCAGCAGGTAGCCGTCCTCCGGTGGTGCGTCGTACCGGCTGCTGCCGGCGTAGGCATCCCGGTCGGACAGGCCGCGTCCGCTGCTCTTGCTCCGCCGACTGCTGCTTGGGCGGGAGTCCCGGTCGTCGATGTAGGGGCTCCGGCTCCTCCCGCGGTCCTGGTGGAGTTCGTTGTCATGCTTGTACGGAGTTCTGACGAGCCTTTTGAGCGCCTTGCGCTGGGAGCTTTCCTTCCTACGGGGCTCGTCGAAGAAACTCGTCAGTTCGTCGTCGTCGGCCCGGCCGCGCGACCGCGTGGGGTAGTCGTCGAAACGTGAGCCGCCGTACTCGTCCCGCAGCACACGGACCCGCTCGGCGTGGGGGACTTCCCTCCCCTCCCGCATGGAGGTGCGTCCGATGTCGAGCTGGGCCTGCTCGCCGGGGCGCAGGGAGCGGGCGTAACTCCGGTTGCCGTCCCGGTCGTAAATCGGGGTGCGCGGGTTGGCCCGGAGGGACCGCCGGAAGCTGGCGTCCGCCACTTCGGCCTCGCGAGACCCGCTCACCGCGTGAAAGGACGACAACGTGTTGTACTCGGCCTGGTTGAGTTCCAGTGAGCTGAATGGGTCGTCGTTGAGCAGGTACTCTTCCTGCCTCTCCCGGTATGACTTGCTGTTCACGCCGGTGCTGCGGTGCTTGAGGCTGGAGCCGGTGCCGGGGTGGTCACGGTGGGCGTCGAGCGTCTCGTGGTACGCCAGGATCTCGCCCTCGTGCCGGGTATTGCGGCTGCGAGGGACCGGGGCGCGGCGGGCCGTGGACGCGTACCCGTGGGCATGTTCGACCTGAAAGTTCTTGCCGCTGATGGGCAGGTCGTACTCTTCCTCCAGGTACTCCCTGTCCTTGGCCCGCCGTCCGTAGGTGCCCTCCGGGTAGGCGTCGCCTCTCACCCGCTGTACCGACAAGCCGGCCGGCTGCCCGGACAGCGTCCGGGTCACGGCCGCGTTGCCCGCCGACTGCTGCAGGCTGAGGATCGACGCGGACGGGGTAGGGAGGTCCGCGGCGGCGGACCGGGCGGCCGCCTGCGGAGACGAACTCCTCAGAGGCGTCCGTCGTACCCCTGTCTCTTGCTCTTCATGTGCGTGCAATGCGACGGTTCCTCTGCGGCTCGTGGGTGAGTCTGACAGCCTCGGCCTCGGAGGCCGCCTGGTCCAGAGCCGCCAGGGCAGTCTTCCGGTGCGTCGAGGCAGTGTTGCGGGCCGTCCCTGTCGCGCTGCGTCGATCGGTGATCGAGAGGGCGCCCGACCCGCTGATGGGCGGTCGGCCCTACCCGCGCCGCCGGGAGGAGGAGTGTGCCTGGCTCCTGCTCCGGTACGAAGGATTCTCCTCCCCGGGGCTGTTGCTGCGCCGGTCGGACTCCGTCCGGTACGTCTTTCGGCGTTCGGCGACGGCGGCACCCTCGTCCTTGGTGGACTGCCGGTGACCGTAGCCGTGGTCCTCCAGGTCCGCGTAGGCGTCGGAGAACTCGCCGGTGAGCCTCATGCCCGCTTCCGGCACGGCCTTTCGGTTCTCCAGGCCGTACACGTTGATGCGCCCCTGGGTGGTGTCGGAGGCATCCGTGCCGTCCGACGACGACCTGCCGTACCTGCCGACGAACGGGCCCTGGTCGCCATTGATCTCGACCATCTGCCCACGGTCTCTTTGGTGCGTCAGCCGGCTCCCGCCGGACATCATGCGGGCCACTGCGACACCTCCGTCGCTCCGTCCGGGCGTGGCGGTCGGGGCGGGGGTACCGGATCCCGGTGCCGACAGGTCGGGCGTGGCTCCCCGGGCCATTCTCCGGCCGTTCGCTGTGGCATGCCGCTCGAACGGATCATCCTCGTGGGAGACCTTCACTCCCGCACCGTTGTCGGTCCCCGAGACGGTTCCCAGGGACTGCTGGCGGACGTGGTCCAGCTCGTGGAACATCGTCTCGTCATCCGTGCCCTGCGGGCCGACGACGATGTCACTGCCGGTGGTGTAGGCGCGGGCGCCGAGTGCCATTGCCGAGTGCTGCGCGACCGGGCCGCTGTGTACGCGCACGTGGCGGAAGGACATGCCGTAGCCCTGCTCTGCCTTCTCCATGATTCGTGAGTCCAGTGGACGGCCCGGGGAGCGAACGGCGTCGATCACCGACGACCGCTGTATGGACGACTGGTCGACGGGCGTCTGCTCGGCCGAGGGCTGCTCGTGACCGCATGCGGCGCCGTGCTCGTGTTGTTCTTCTTCGACGGCGCGGGCCACGACCGCGTTTCCCACCGCACGCTGGAGAGCCAGTACGCGCTGCGCGAACGTGCTCGGCGTCTCCGTGCGACCGTTGCTCCCTCGGCCACTGGTCTGCTCGACCTGTGATTTGTATGCGCGCACGGTACTCCTCGCCACTCAACGCCTGATCAGAAATGATCCCCGCCCCTCGTCGGCGGCGGGAGGGCCGTGAGGGCAGAATCCCGGGTGCGGCAGGTGAAGGGGATGGCCGCGAGGGCAACGGCTTCCCGGCCCCGGCAGGTGGCAGGTGGCGCAGCCAGGCGGGTACGCGGGCGGTCAGGCGGCCGGCGCGGCGGGTCCGTCAACTCGGCTGTTCCACATCGCCCTTCAGCGCTGCCGGGAGATTCCCCCGCCGCCGTATTCCCAGTTTCCGGTAGGTGCTGGTCAGATGGGTTTCCACGGTACGCAACGCCAGGTGCAGCAGCTCGGAGATCTCGGCGTTCGTCCGGCCGTCGGCGGCCAGCGCGGCGATGCGGCGTTCGCTCCCGGTCAGCGAACTCCGACCTGTGAGGGCGACGTTGCTGCGGCGGGCGCCGCTGGCGCGCAGGGCCAGCTCCGCGTCGGCCGACAGCCGCACCGCGCCCAGCCGTTCGGCTGCCGTCGCGGCCTCCCTGAGCAGCGGGCGGGCACGGTGGGACTGTCCGGCCGCCGTGAGCTGGAGGCCGTGGGTGATGAGCGCGGGGATCAGCTCGACGTCGAGCCCACCGCCGCGCAGGATACCGACGGCCTCGGCGGTGAGTTTGAGACCCTGCCGGCCGCCGGTGGCCGCGCCCAGGACGCGCAGCGCGCGGCCCCGGACCCGGGGCGTGCCCCATACGGCGGCGTACCGGCTCTCCTCCTCGGCGAGCGCGAGAGCCTCCCGTGGTTCTCCCAGAAGGAGATGGCATTCGGCGGCGGCCGAGCGCCACGGCGTGACGACGGGGCTCTCCACGTCACGGTCGAGCTGGCGCCTGCCGCACTCCCGGAAGTCGTCCAGGGCGCTCGCCGGGTCACCGACGGACGCACGCAGCAGACCGCGCGCGTAGAGGAACCGGTTCAGTTCCCAACTGTCGTGCTCCTCACCGGGCTTGACGTCGACGATGAGCCGTCCGGCCTCGGCGGGACGGCCGCGCTCGACGAGCGCGATGACGCGGTGGGCCAGGAAGTTGCTCGCATCGGTGCGGGGCGCGTCGCCCGGTGTCCGTAGCCTGTCGGCGGTCTCCTCCAGCACCCACCGGTGATCGCCGCGAGCGGCGGCGGTGTCCACCCGCGCGTTGAGCAGTGCCAGGTGGACCGGGTGCAGGGGTGAGAGCCGGTGCTCGGTCAGTCCGATCCTGATGAGCCGCTCGGCGTCGTCCGGCGTGTCGGCCCACTGCGCCACGGCGGCGGCCGTACCCAGCAGATACGGCACCAGCAGCGGATCCTCGGGGGCCGTCAGCAGCCGCCGGATCTGCCGTACGGCGGACTCGGCGGACAGCAGTCCGGCCGTCGCCTCGTACCGGATGATCAGAGCGCGCAGGGCCGGACTGATCCATTGCGGGGAGCGCTCGGCGCGCTCCCGCAGCCGGGTGTAGACGGCCCGCCGGATCTCCGGATCGTGGTCGGAGAAGAACGCCGACGCCGCCTGGACCGTACGGGCGAGGACGGGCTCCCCGTCCAGCCCGCCCAGATCGCGAAGGATGTCGAGCGCGGCATGCGGCTTGCCCTGTCCGGTCAGGGCGCTGCCCAGGGTGACCGCGGCCAGTACCCGCTCCCTGGGCTCTTCCTGGAGGCGCAGCGCCTCGGCCAGCCGGGGTGTCCCGCCGGTCCGCTGGGTGACGAACTCCAGTTCGCCGAGTGCGGTGAGCACCGTCGCCCGGTGCCCGCGCGGCATCGGTTCGTCCAGCGCGCGGCGCAGATACCGGGCGGCGGCGCCGGTCCGCCCGTCCCTGGACGCTCCGGCCGCCGCGTCGAGGAGCGCCTTGCCGACGGACACCCCGGATCCGGCCGTACCCCCGGGGGTGGCGCGCAGCAGATGCCCGACCACCGCTTCCGCCCCGTCGCCCCGCCGCCGGCGCAGCTCGGCCGCGCGGAGATGCAGGGCCTGCCGGTGCGAGCGGGGCCAGCCGTCGAGGACCGCCCCGCGCAGCAGGGGGTGTGCGAAGCGCGGGACGCCGGTGCCAGAGGCGCGACGCAGCACCCCGAGCCGGATCATCACTGTGATCCAGCCGCTGACGCGGTCGGGGTCGGCCCAGGTCAGATCGGAGAGGAAGCCGCCGAAGTCGTCGCCGGGGTCCTGGCCGGTGCCGGGGCTGTCGTGTGCGGCGGGGCCCGGACCGATGCCGGGTGTTCCGGTGGCGCCGGGGGATGCGAACTCCCGCTCCGCTGTCGCTGCTTGCCCCTTCCGCTCCTCGCCGTACCCCTCCGATGCCGCGTCCTCCAGCTCCGCGAGGGTGCGGGCCACCATGGTGCTTCCGGGGCCCGTGTTCTCCAGCCACCACGAGACCGCCGCCACAAACGCACCGGGGTACAGCTCGGCGCAGTCTTCGGGCAGCCGTGGCTCCGGAGCGCCGTCGTGCGAGCCGCCGCCATCGCCGCCGACCGCGGCCCCGTCCCGGCCGCCGTACGGGAAGACCGTCCGCAGGTCGTCGAGCAGCGCGTGCAGCAGCAGCGGGTTGCCGGCGCCCGCCCGTACACAGCCGTCCACCCAGGCGTCGGAGGTGTCCGCGCCCAGGACGCCGCGCACCAGTTCCTCGGCGGCGGGACGGCTCAGCGGTGCCACCGCGTGCACCCGCACCATGCCGGGGGACAGGGAGTACGCGAGGCTCGGTGTGGGAGGAGCGATGTCGTACTGCCCGCGCTCGGTCACCACCATCAGGACCGGCATCCCGGTCAGCCGCCGGGCCCCCTCGGTCAGCCAGCGCCGGGAGGCATCGTCAGCGAGGTGCGCATCGTCAACAGCGACGAGCAGCGGCGACTCGGTCGCCTGCTCGCACAGTAATTGCCACAGGCGGGACGGGTGACCGAGGTGGTGCGGGGGCTGTGGGGTGTCGTCGTCGAGGCCGCCGAGACCGGGCGGCGGGTCGAGGAGCTGCCGTACGAGGGCGAGGGGGACGCCGGAACTCTCGGCGGAGGCATGGGCCCGCAGGACCCGCATGTCGAGCTTCGCGCCCAGTTCGGCGGCGGCATCCAGCAGTACGCTGCGGCCCGTACCGGTGGGTGCGCGGAACAGGACCAGCCGTCCTGATCCGCCCAGGGCGCGGTCGGCCTCCGCGGCCAGCAGCTCCAGAGCGGACCCGCGTTCCAAAAGTCCGGCCGAGGCGGGGCGCAGGTCCGCCGGTGGGGTCGGGACCGGCGGACGGGTCGGCGGCCGACCGGGTGTCGCTGTCATGAGTACCTGCCGCTGATCTCGTGGTCGGTCTCGTGGTGGGCCACGATTGTGGTCGTCCTATCGGCGGAGGAAGGGTGGGAAGGGCAGAAATGGTTTGTTCCGTCGAGGCAGGACGCGAGGACGTACAGGCATGGTTCTTCGAACCCCGGTCAGAATCCCGGTGGAGGTCCACGCGTCGGACCCGCTCTCCCTCGACGGAGCGGTGAGCCGGCTTCGCCAGCACGCCGAGGTGGAGTTGGTCGACGAGGGCGCCGGCCGGCCGGGCACGGTCGCGGTGCTGCTCGCCGAGGCGCTCGACGAACCCACGCTGTCGCGGCTCAGGCGGCTGACACGCACGGACGGCACCAAAGCCGTCCTCGTCACGAGTCTGATCCGCGAGGCGGAGCTGCTCCAGGTGATCGAGTACGGCGTCGGCGCGATCGTCTGGCGCCGCGAGGCCACCGGCCACCGTCTCCTCCAAGCGGTCCTCGCGGCCTCCCGGGGTGACGGGGATCTGCCGTCGGACCTGCTGGGACGGCTGATGGCCCAGGTCGGCACGTTGCAGCGAGGCGCGGCCAACGCGTCGGGCGCCACGGCCTCCGGCTTGGCGCCACGCGAGGTCGATGTGCTCCGACTGGTGGCCGAGGGGATGGACACCGGGGAGATTGCCAGCAAACTGTCGTACTCCGAACGCACGGTCAAGAACGTCATGCACGGTCTGACGACCCGCCTGCAGCTACGCAACCGCGCCCATGCCGTGGCATATGCCTTGCGGGAAGGCTACCTCTGATGGTCCACGCGCCGAGTCAAGGGCCCTGAGGACAGGCAAAGGGTGACACGGGGGCAGCGGGGTTGCCCCTTGATCGTCCCCCGGGTGCCTCGCGTGGTGGGCCTCCCTGCGGCCACGATGGACTGCACTGGGTATTCCATGCCGGGACGCCCATGACCAGCTGGACCACGGACGGTTCGGTGGGTGAAGTGATGAGTTGCCACATGACAGATCGTGATGTGGCAGGTCGCTGGGTGACGGGCCTTACGGTGACGAACGGTTCCGTGACGAGCGGCGCATACGAAGGGCAGCGCGACCGTGATCCACGAGGTGGACGACATCCTGAAAGGGCTGCTCACCCGCGGGGCCTTCGCGGGGTCCGACGTCGAGGTCACCTTCGACGCCCCGACACGCGACTGGGCGGCCCGGCGCAACGCCCCGACCATCGACGCGTACCTCTACGACATCCGCGAGGACACCCAACGGCGCCAGCGCGGCAAGGTGTCGCTCCGTGACGAGCAGGGCATCGCCCTCAAGCAGCACCAGCCGCCGCGCTGGTTCCGCCTCGCGTACCTCGTCACGGCGTGGACCAAGCGTCCACAGGACGAACACCGGATGCTCTCCGCCGTGCTGCACACCCTGCTGCCCAAGGAGATCCTCCCGCCGGAGGACCTGACCGGCACCCTCGCCGGCCTGGGCCTCTCCGTCCCGCTGACCGTCGCGGGGCTGCACACCGAGGCGCGCTCGCTCGCGGACATCTGGTCCGCGCTCGGCGGCGAACTCAAGCCCTCGCTCGACGTGGTGATCACCGCGCCCTTCCTGGCGTTCCCCGAGTACAGGGTCGGTCCGCCGGTCACGGAAGGGCTCGGTGTCCAGGTACGGGGGGCGGGCGGCAGGCCCGACGACAGCCCCACGCGGTATCACACCGCGCAGAGCGTCAACGCGGCCAAGGAAGACTTCGCGAAGAAGCACGGCAGGACCGAAACGCTTCAGGAGCAGCGGAAGTGAGCGACACCGCCTCGCCCTTGCTGGAACGGCTCGCGGGACTGCGCGAGCGGGTCGCGTTCCTGGTCGAGCGGCGCAGCGCCACCGACCCGACGGCCGCCGACCCGATGCGCGGGATGTATGTGACGGACGACGCGGTACGGCACCTGCTGTTCGGGCGTACGGCGGGCGTGAATCCCGCCGGCCCGCAGGCGTCGGACAGGCCGGGCGGGCCGGACGGGCCCGCGGAGAGGGGCACGGCACAAGCGCCGCAGAAGCAGGGGGCCGTGGGCGCGGCGGACGCGGTCGACCCGGCGGACGAGCCGGACGACTCGGGCACGGCGGAGCCGTCCGACGACGACCGCCTCCACTGGCTCGCCCACTGGCTGCGGCTCAGCCCGCTCGACATCCAGATCCTGCTGATCGCGCTGGCGCCCGACCTGGACCGCACCTTCGAGCCGCTGTACGGCTACCTCAACGACGACGTCACACGTCGCCGGGCGACCGTCGCGCTCGCGCTCGACCTCTGCGGGGTGCCCGCGCACTCTGCCGCCGGACGGTCCCGGTTCCATCCGGCCGCGCGGCTGTTCTCGCGAGGGCTGATCGAGATGGTCGACCCCGAACGCCCCTTCCTCAGCCGATCGTTGCGCGTTCCCGACCGGGTCGTGGCCCATCTGCTGGGCGACGACACCCCGGACCCGGCGCTGGCCGGGACCGTACGTCCGCTCCCGTACCGGCCCGTGGAACCGGACGCGGAGGATGGGGAAGGCCCGGAGGGCGCGGTGGCCATCGGCACCGCGTACGGCGTCGACCCGGTGGTGGGGAGGCTGGCCGAGCGGCTGGCGGCGCGCCCGCTCACGGTCTACCTCCGTGAGCACCGTGACGGCGACGGCCTCGCCTGCGCCATCGTCGCCCTGGGCGCGGCCGGCATCCCGGCCCTGCACCTCGTGCCGGGCAAACGCCCTGTGAACCACGGCCCCGAGGAGCACGCACCGGCGGAACACACGGCGGGCGAGCGCCCCCCGTACCGGGAACTGCTCCGCGAGGCGCGGCTGACGGGGTGCGCCATCGTGGTGACCTCGCTGCCCGAGAAGCCCGAGGAGCTGATCCGGGCGCTCGCCGTGAGCGACGTACCGGTGGTGTTCGCGGACCCGCGCCCGTACGACCCGCAGTGGTACGACGGCGGGCGCGACCCGATCGTGCTGGAGGCGCCCCGGCGACGCGCCGGCGATCTCGACGCCTGGCGGGCGGCGCTCGGTCCCGAGGAGCCGGGGTTCGACCTGGCGCCGGTCGTCGCCGCGTACCGGCTCGGCCCCGGCGGCATCGACCGCGCGTCCCGTGCGGCACTGGACCTCGCGGCGTTCGACGGTATGGAGCTGTCCGCCGCCCATCTGCGGCGCGCGGCCCGGCAGCAGTCCGCCTCGGGCCTCGAACGGCATGCCCGCCGCGTCCGGCCCGATGTCGGATGGAACGACCTCGTCCTGCCCGACGGCCCGCTGGCCCAACTGCGGGAACTGGTCCTGCGCGCCCAGCACCGCGACCGGGTGCTCGGCGACTGGCGGCTGAGCGCGGGCGGCGGGCGCGGCCGGGGCGTTGTGGGGCTGTTCGCGGGCGACTCCGGGACCGGGAAGACGCTCTCCGCCGAGGTGGTCGCGGGCGAACTCGGCCTCGATCTCTACGTCGTCCAGCTGCCGTCCATCGTGGACAAGTACGTGGGTGAGACGGAGAAGAACCTGGAGCGGATCTTCACCGAGGCCGACCGTACGGACGCGGTGCTGCTCTTCGACGAGGCGGACGCCGTCTTCGGCAAGCGCTCCGAGGTCAGCAACTCCAACGACCGCCACGCGAACATGGAGAGTGCCTATCTCCTCCAGCGTCTGGAGTCGTTCGACGGTATCGCTCTGCTCACCACCAACCTGCGCTCCAACATCGACGACGCGTTCACGCGCCGGCTGGATCTGGTGGTCGACTTCCCCTTCCCCGACGAGGAGCAGCGCCTGGCGCTCTGGCGGCACAGCCTCGCCCATGTCCCGTGCGCGGACGACATCGACCCGGCTTCCTGCGCGAGGGACTTCGAGCTGGCGGGCGGTTCGATCCGCAGCGCGGTCGTCACGGCCGCGTACGCGGCGGCCGGCCGGGGCGACGGTGTGTCGACGGCGGACCTGCTGGCGGGCGCGCAGCGCGAGTACCGCAAGTCGGGCCGGCTGGTCCTGGACGACACGTCCTGGTAGACCGGTCGCGCCATGGGCCCGTGGCCGCCGGACATGTCCTGTCCGGCGGCCACGGGCCCATGGCGGTGACGAGCGAGGCCGCTCACTCCACCGGCGCCGGGAGCCAGTCCTTGGCCGTCACCGTGCCCGGGGTGTCCTGCGTCTCGATCCAGCCCAGCTTCGTCTTGTTGAGCGTCAGCTCGTCCATGACCCCGCTCTGCTCTGCCGCGAACTGGCTCTGGTACTCCTTGATCCTGTCCGTGAGACCCTGAGTCGGCTTCTCCTTGAGCTGCGTGTGCTTCCGCAGATAGTCGATGTTGGCCTTCGTGCACTCCACCGTAATGGCCAGGTCACCGTCGTCGATCTCGGCCTGAGTGCCCCAGAGCATGATGTTCCGTACCCACGGCACCTCCGGGCTGGGTTCGTCCTGCTTCAGCTCCACCGACTTCGCGTCGACGAAGTGCGCTGCCAGGAGCGCGGTCATCGTGCTACGGCCCAGGTTTCCGAGCCCGTCGTTCTCCACCAGTCGGCTGAAGTCGCCGTATGACGAGCTGTGGGACTGCTGGAAGCACTTCAGCGCCTCCGCGGTCGCCGGGTCCAGCTTGCCCACCGTGTGCGGGGAGGTCAGCTTGCAGCCGCCCGCCCCCTCGACCAGCCGTACCTGCGCGAACTGCACGAAGAGGTTCGGCGGGTCCTCCGACGTGAGGGGCAGTGGACCCCGCTCGGTCTTCTCCTCCTCGGTCTTCTCCTCCTTCTCTCCGCCGCCGCCCTCGTCCGCCTTGGGCTGCTCGACGGGCGCGGCTTCCTGCGTGGGCTTCTCCGGCGGTTCCTCCGGCAGCGCGGTGGCCGCCGCCTGCTGGAGCTTCTCCGTCGCGAGGGTGCGGACCGGTGCCTTGTAGGTGAACCAGAGCACGAGACCGGTGATGGTGAGCGCGAGCAGCAGACTCAGCGTGGTCATCATCCAGAACGGCAGCAGGCTGCGCTGCACGTACGTCCCGTTCACCGCCAGGGGCTCGAACCCCGAGCGCCGCACCGACAGTTCGTACGGCCGCTGCTGCGTCTGCCCCACCCAGGTGACCTGGCGGGGCTTCAGCGTCGCGTCGACGAAGGCGGCGCGCCCGGGTTCAATCTGCACGTTGGACGGGACGATCTCGTACGAGAGGTCGTCGCTGCTCTTGTCGCCGCCGATCGACGCCGTGAGCATCGTGTTGCCGAGGTTGTCGACGGCCAGCTTGGGCCGGCCCCGGAAGCGTCCCTTGACGGTCTGCGGGACCAGCTCGGCCCGCACCTCCATGAACGTGGTGAAGGTGACGTTCCCCTCGGCGACCGTGGCGGCCCCGGGGTGCTCTGTGGGCAGGATGCGCACACCGTACGGATGCGGCCCCGCGGTCGCGTCCGGGGTGCGCGGCGGGGCGAACGTCAGCTCCACGATTCCGGTGGTTCCCGGAAAGAGCCTGATGGACGGCGGTTCCACCGTGACGTACGGAGCGATGTCGCCGACCGCCTCGAAGCGGTACTCGTCGACGACGTCGCCGGTGTTGCGCAGACGCAGTCGTACGGTGGTGCTGCTGCCCGGGTCGACCGTGGTCGAGGCGGGCTCCAAGGATGTCCAGGTGGTCACCGGAGCGACGCTACTGCCCATGGGAGCGACGCCGTCAGAGGCCGCGGGGTAGCACCAGTGCCCGAAAGGCGGCGCTCGCTGCCCTCAAACCCCCATACGTCAACCACGGGTCGGCGGAAGCCGGACCACGCCCGCGGCCGAACTCCACGGTGCGTCAGCCGGTACCGCTCCGTCCCGCCCCGCCGGGAGCCCCTGGTGACGGGACCGGCCGCGCGGCCTTCTCCCCATTACCCCTGGGGGCATATTCGGTGCCCTCGATAAGGCACCGGAGGACGTTTACCCGACCGCGCATGGGCCGCGAGGGTGAGTCTGGACTTGTTTTTGGTACCCCGAGGAGAGCAGAGCATGCCGTCTTATCTGTCGCCGGGCGTGTACGTGGAAGAGGTGGCCAGCGGCTCTCGTCCGATCGAGGGGGTCGGCACCTCGGTGGCCGCTTTCGTCGGGCTGGCGCCCGACGGACCTCTGAACGAGCCGACCCTGGTCACCAACTGGACCCAGTACGTTGCCTCCTTCGGTGAGTTCACCGACGGATACTTCCTGGCGCACTCGGTGTACGGCTTCTTCAACAACGGTGGCTCCGCCGCCTACGTGGTCCGAGTGGGCGGGGCCACCGGCGGCGTGGCGGGCGAAGGCGCCGAGCCGGTCAGCGGACAGCGCGGCCGGTCGGCCGTGGCCGGCGGTGCCGCGCCCGCCGAACTGACGGCCGGGGAGCCGCAGGCCCTTGGTACGTTCAAGGTGTCGGCCGTCGCGCCCGGCGAGAGCGGCACGCTCAGCGTCGAGGTCACGGACGCCGAGGGCGAGGGCCCCGCCGAGCGCTTCCGGCTGGTCGTCATGGACGGCACGAAGCCCGTCGAGACCTTCGACGTCTCGGCGAAGAAGAACGCCCGCAACTACGTGGTCACGCAGGTCAAGGAACGCTCCAAGCTGATCTCCGTGCAGGAGGCGGTCGCGGCCTCGCAGCTCGCCCGCCCCGACAATCAGACGGTCGCGCTCGCCGTTCCCGTCGCCGTCCCGCGGGCCCCCGCGGTCCCGGACGCGGTGGAGGGCGAGTCGGTCGGCATCGCCGAGTACCTGGGCGACTCCTCGGACCGTACCGGCTTCGGCGGCCTCGAAGCGGTGGACGAGATCTCCATGGTCGCCGTCCCCGATCTGATGGCCGCCTACCAGCGCGGCGCGATCGACCTGGAGGCCGTCAAGGCCGTCCAGCTCGGTCTGATCGCCCACTGCGAACTGATGGGTGACCGGCTGGCGATCATCGACCCGCCGCCCGGCCTCAACGCCCGGCAGATCCGGGTCTGGCGCCAGGAGACGTCCAACTACGACTCCAAGTACGCCGCGCTCTACTACCCGTGGATCAAGGTCTTCGACCCGGCCGGCGGTCAGACCCGGCTGATCCCGCCGAGCGGCCACGTCGCCGGCATCTGGGCCCGCAACGACTCCGAGCGCGGTGTGCACAAGGCCCCCGCCAACGAGGTCGTACGCGGCGCTGTCGACCTGGAGATGCAGATCACCCGGGGCGAGCAGGACCTGCTCAACCCGATCGGCGTGAACTGCATCCGTACCTTCCCCGGCCGCGGCATCCGCGTCTGGGGCGCGCGCACCCTCTCCTCCGACCCGGCCTGGCGCTACCTCAACGTCCGCAGGTACTTCAACTACCTGGAGGAGTCGATCCTCAACGGCACGCAGTGGGTGGTGTTCGAGCCCAACGACCAGGCGCTGTGGGCCCGCATCAGGCGGAACATCTCCGCGTTCCTGGTGACGGAGTGGCGCAGCGGCGCGCTGTTCGGCGCCACGCCGGAGGACGCCTACTACGTGAAGTGCGACGCCGAGACCAACCCGCCCGAGTCGGTGGACCTGGGACGGGTCATCTGCCAGATCGGTGTCTCGCCGGTCAAGCCTGCCGAGTTCGTGATCTTCCGACTGGCGCAGTTCTCCGGCGGCAGTGGCGAGCTGGAGGAGTAGAACGTCACGTACCGCCGACCCACCGCTTGATTTCGTATACAGCCACAGGTCCCAGCATCAGCAGAAAGAACGGCTTTCATGACTCTCTCTCAGGGTGATGCCCTCACTACCCATAACTTCGGCCTCCAGATCGACGGAGTCATGGTCGAGTACCTCCACGCCGTGGGCGAGGTGGGGATGGAGCAGGACGTCATCGAGTACCAGCAGGTCTCGGCGAACGGCCAGCCGATCACCAAGAAGATGCCCGGCGTGAAGAAGGCCGGTGAGACCACGGTCACGCGCGGCATGGAGCAGTCCGCCGCCTTCACCGAGTGGATCAACGCCTCGCTGCGCGGCGACATGGGCTCGGCCCGCAAGAACGCGAGCATCATCTACATGGACTACCAGTACAACCCGGTCAGGCGTCAGCACCTGCGCAACGCCTGGTGCACCAAGGTGATGGGCGCGGCAGCGACGGCGGGCGAGGCATCCGTGATGACCGAGACCGTCACGATCGTCTACGAAGAGCTGGTCACTGAGTAATGCGTCGCGGACCTGCCAGACCCGCCACCGACGCCGCTGCCGCCACGTCCGCTCTCGCGGACGTGGCGGCCCCGGCCGTCGTACCGGCGGAAGCACAGCCCGTACGGCAGCAGCTGCGGACCGAGTTCGCGTTCGAGCTGCCGCGCGGGTATGTGGACGACATGGGAACCGTGCATCGCGAGGGCGTGATGCGGCTGGCGACCGCCCGGGACGAGCTGATCCCGCTGCGGGACATGCGGGTGCAGGAGAACCCCGCGTATCTCTCGGTGGTGCTGCTCGGCCGGGTCATCACCCAGCTGGGCACCGTGGCACACATGCACGACGGCGTGGTGGAGAACATGTTCGCCTCCGACCTCGCCTTTCTGCAGGACTTCTACCGTCAGGTCAACGCCGAGGGCCACACCAGAGCCGGCGTGTCCTGCCCGCACTGCGAGCAGCCGTTCGAGGTCGAGCTCGGCGGGAGCCGCCTGGGGGAATCGTGACGTACGCGACCGACCGGATCCATGAGGAGATCGCGTACATCGCCTACCACTTCCACTGGAACTTGGACGACATCCTGGACCTCGAACACCGTGAGCGGCGGCGATTTGCCGAGCAGATCGCCACGTTGGTGACGCGTGCGGCAACGGAGCGGTGATGGGCATATTCGACCGGCTCAAGGGCCGGGGCCGAGGCGGAAAGCAGGGCCAGGGCCGGGAGCAGAGCGTGGCCGGGGGCGGGGACGGTACAACACCGGGCCCCGCCCCTGAGGCGTCCGCGGGTGTGGGGGCCGACGCATCCGGTGGGGGACGCGGCTGGGCCGGTCTGCCGCCGATCCAGCGTGCGATGCTGGCGCCGGCCCGGCAGACCGTCGCCGCCGCGGACTTCGGCGGTTCGCTGGCCGCCTGGCAGAACCACTCCTTCTCCGGGACGCTCTCGCATGCCGTCCTGGACGGTGCCCCGGCCGGTCTCATCAAGGACGCGCTGTCGTCCGCCGGGAGGTCCAGGCCGGGCGGTCTCGGTGAGACCAGGCTTTCCCTGCCGGTCGCTGCCGTCGACGACGGCGACGAGGGGCA
Organism: Streptomyces sp. NPDC102274; assembly: GCF_044766385.1. NCBI lineage: Bacteria > Bacillati > Actinomycetota > Actinomycetes > Kitasatosporales > Streptomycetaceae > Streptomyces > Streptomyces sp. NPDC102274. Next base: position 190,340 of record NZ_JBIWLW010000014.1, read on the forward strand.
CGGTGGTACCGGCGGCCAGGGCCAGGGGCCCACGGTCCAGCGCGCCCTGGGGCCACGGCTCGCTCCCGTACGGTCCCGGCCGGGGTCCGCCCCCTCGGCGCTGACACGGGCGTCCGTCCCGAGCTCCGTGCAGCGCCGGGTGCTTGCCGCGGTGGCACCGAGCAGGGCGACGAAGCCTGCCCCGGCGGCTCCCGCGGCGGCCCCGAGGCCGGCCGCTTCCGCGGCTGCCCCGGCGTCGGCGCCCGCGACGAAGCCTGCGCACGGGCCCGCTCGGACATCCGCGCGGGTATCGACGCGCGCGTCCTCGTCCTCTTCCGCCACGGCCGCTCCGGCTCCGGCTTCCGCTCCCCCTGCTCCTTCCTCGGCGGCTCCGGCCGCCCCTGTTCGCGTCCGGCGCTCCGACGGGGAGCAGGACGGCCCTCGCGGCGGCTCCGCGCGGATCGAGCCACCGGGCCCCCGGCGGCCGGGGCCGACGGGGGCGCCCGAGGCGGCACCCTCTCCGGACCGGACCCCTCCGGCTCCCCCCTCCTCCCTCCCCGTACAGCGACGTGAGGCAAGCGCTCCCGGCCGGGGGGCAGGAGTGGTGGGCGCCGGGCCGGCCCGGCGCCCACTGCTCGGGCCACCGTTGCCGGGGCCGGCCGTTCCGCCGGCGGCGGCGCAGCCGGCTTCCCCGGCTTCAACGGCAGCGCGGATTCCACCGGTGGAGAAGCGTGGTGGCATCGCCGGTCCTGTCGTGCGTCCGTCCCCGCGAGGCCCGACGACACCCGCAGTCCCGTCCCCGGGCATCTCCGGGGGCGAAGTGGCGTCGGGGAGGGCACGTGTGTCCGGCGGCGCCGGGAACGGCACAACGCCGCCCGTACCGGTGACACCGGCGGCTGGGCCACCAGCGCTCAAGAGCCCGGCCGTTGTGCCGGGGCCTGGTTCCCCTGCTGCCGGTACCCCGGCCACCGGTGCGTCCGGTGCGGGGACACCCGTGTCCCGTCCGCCCGTCCGGCCGAAGCTGGGCGCCCCGCTGTCCGGGCCCGTCGGCGGTCGGGCGGCCGCACCGGCGGTGCGTCGACAGACCGGCGTTCCGGCTTCCGGCGGCACACCTCTCGTGCAGCGTTCACCGGCGGTCGGTGCGCCTACGAGCGCCCCGGTGCCCCTTTCCGTACGGCCGCCCGCACGGCCCGCGTCGCCCGCGCAGGGACCTGCGGCACCCACCGCCACACCCGCGCCGGCCCCGACCGCGCCGCGGCGCCCCACATCTGACGAGGTGACAACGAGTCCGCACCGGCCGCCGGGCGCCGGGGCGCTCTCCGGCCCGGCGGCCACTGGCCCGGCGGCCACTGGCCCGGCGGCCACTGGCCCGGCGGTCGCCGGTCCGGCACGTGCCGGTGGTACCGGGCCGGTGCCCGGAGCCGCCGTTCGGCAGCCGGATGTCTCCGGTGGCGGCGGTGCCGACACGTTCGGAGCGTCGCCGAGTTCGACGCGGTCCGTGGCGGCGGGCGGCGGATCCGCGGCCGTCCGCTCGGCTGCCGAGCCGCCGGTGCGGCGGGCGGCGGCGCCCACCGCACCGGTGAGTTCCACCCGGTCGGTGCCCCTCGTCGGCGCCGGTTCCGCACCCGGTTCCAGGACTGGCTCCGCGCAGGGAAAGCCGGTACGGGCCGCCGGGAACACCGGATCCGGATCCGGCCGTTCGGACGGCGCGCTGCCCGTACAGCGGTCGTCCGTCGCCCGGACCGCGCCCCAGCCCCAGTCCTCGGCCCGGGGCCCCGTCCCACCCGCTGCCGCGGGCCCGGTCCCCGCAGCCGCTCCGGCTCCCCGTACCCCGGTGACCCCGACGAGTGCCCCGCCGTCCGTGGTGCGATCGCCCGCCGTGACCATGACGTCCGCCGTACCGCCGGCTTCGGCCGACGCGCCCTCGGTGTCCCGGTCCCGGCCGATGCCGATCGCTCCGCTGGTGAGTTCCTCGCGGCCGGTCACGGCAGCCGGCTTCACGCCGTCGCCGGTGAGGCCCGTGCCCGCGGCGCCCGGTACGGGCCCGGTGGCCGGTGCCTCCCCGGTCGCTGTGCGGCGGGCCACCGCTCCCGGCGCATCCGCGCTGCCGGGTGCCCGTGGCGCCGTGCCGCTGCCCGCGCCGCGGTCTCCGGCCCTCACGCGGACGACGACGACCGCCCCACCGGCCGCTCCGGCGGTACCGACCGCCGTGCGTCTGCGCCGCGTTCGGGCCGCCGGGGCGGCAAGCGCGGCCACGAGTGCCGCAGGTGTACCGGCGGTGGCGCCCGGCGGTACCACCGGCGCCCCCCGGCACGTCGTACAGCGTTCCGCGTCGTCGCCTCCGCCGCCTCCGCCCTCCGTGACGCCGCCCGCCGCCGTCCGACCGCCGCCGGGTACGGCCGCCCACTCGGCCCATCCGGTGGCGGCCCCCGTCACGGCTCCCTTTCGCGCGCAACCCGGCAACGGGGGGCGCCGGTTCAACGGCGTGGCCGAGGCATTCCCCGTCGTGCAGCGCTCCGCGTCCGCGTCGGCGCCGCCCGTCCCGGGCGGGATCGCCCGTACGCCGGTGACGGATGTCTCCGGCGGCCCCGGCGTTCCCACCACCTCCGTGACCGGGCCCGTCCGGAGCCCGGTCGTGTCGCTCGCGCCCTCCCGGCCCGCTCCGGCCGCCGCCCTCCCGGTGCAGCGGGTGCCCGCGACCCCGGCCGCGCGGCCCGCTCCACCTCCCGTCGCGGCCCCGACGCCGCCCCCGCCCCCGGCGCCCGTGCGTGTGTCCACGCCACGTCGTGGCACGTCCGTCGCGGTACAGCGGAGCGGCGGCGGGGGCGGGGGCGGGGGATCTTCGGAGAGGCCCGCGCCCTCCGTGACGAGCCAGTTCAAACCGCGTGATCTGCAGGAGGACCAGATGGCCGAGCTGGTCCACCGGCTGATCGGGCCGATGACCCGGTTGTTGCGTACCGAGCTGCGGCTCGATCGCGAACGGATCGGGAAATTGCGCGATCCACGCCACTGACCGGCCACCGCGCGAGCCGCACGATCCGGCCCGTGGGCGTGTGAACGCGTAAGCCCGCGGCCCGTAAGCCCACGACCCCCGCAGGACCGATTTCCGTCGGGATCCCCGACCCAACCGCACGTGGAACCGCAGGAAGGCCACACCCGATGCCCCAGGAACTCGACGCAGGCTCCACCATCTTCTTCAACCTCACCATCGACGGTGAGAGCCTGGGCAACTTCAACGGTTGCGAAGGGCTCTCCTCCCAGGTCGAGATCGAGCAGCGGCAGGAGGGCGGCAACAACGGATTCGTCTGGCAGCTGCCCTCCCGTGTCACCTTCTCCAACATCACGCTGACCCGGCCCCTCACCGAGGACACCGCGAAGGTCGCGGAGTGGATCTCCTCCGTCACCACGGGGGTGACCCGGCCCACCGGGCAGATCGCCGCGCTGCGCGCCGACGGCTCGATGGTCGCCCAGTGGGGGCTGATCGACGTACTCCCGGTGAGCTGGCGTGGTCCGTCCTTCGACCCGGCGAGCCCCGCCGTGGCCACCGAGGTCCTGGAGATCGCCCATCACGGATTCACGGACGCGGGGGCGGCGTAGCCGATGAACCTCTCCAGCTTCGGCATCGGCGACAGCCTGGTGCGGGCGACGCTCGCCATCCACCAGCCGCCGATCGGCAGCAGCACCACCCCCGGCGCGCTCATGAAGACGTTCAATTTCGACTTCAACCCGTCCCAGCTGTCGCTGACCCGCAGGGCCCGGTGGAAGACCACGCCCACCGCCGCCGTGCGCGACGGCGCGGTCCCGGAGTTCATGGGGCCCGAGCCCCGGGAGATGACGGTGGAGATCTTCCTCGACCGCTCCGACGACCCGGAAAGCAACGATGTGCGCAAGAAGGTCGAAGCCCTCTTCTCCTGCTGCGAGACGACCAGCGCCAGCATCGCGGCCAAACAGCCGTCGACGCCGTGGGTGGTCTTCGAGTGGGGCGCCTTCTCCACCGCCCGCTTCAACGCGTACGTCAGCTCCGTGGAGGCCCAGTACACCCTCTTCAACACCAACGGGATGCCGATCCGTGCCGTCTGCCAGGTGAACCTGCACGAGATCCCGAGCAGCACCCTCGGCCAGAACCCCACCTCCGGCGCGCTCACCACCCGCCGCGTGCACCGGGTCGTCGCCGGTGACTCGCTCCAGCTGCTCGCCTGGCGCGAGTACGGGGACGCCACCGTGTGGCGCACGATTGCCGAGGCCAACGACATCGACGACCCGAAGGTGCTGACGCCCGGTGCCGAGCTGATGCTTCCCGCCGCTGAAGAGGTCGGCTCCTGATGTCCGATATCGGTTTCTCCAACATCCTCACGGTGCAGATCGCCGGCACGAAGCTCAAGTCCCCGGAGGACAAGAAACTGGTGGGCGGCCGGGTCGACTTCGGCGCGGGGGTGCCCGGCGCGTTCCAGCTCACCTTCCGTGACGAGAAGAAGGACATCCTCGCCAAGCTGAACGTCGAGATCGGTGCGCCCGTGGTCATCGCGCCCCTCTCGGACGGCAAGGGCACGCCGCTGATCACCGGAGAGGTCACCGCCCTGGAGACCGACTACGACCGCACCGGCACCTTCACCGTCATCCGCGGCTACGACAAGGGTCACCGCATGCTCCGGCAGCGCAGGGTCGCCGCGTACAGGAACAAGACCGCCACCGAGATCGCCGTCGAGCTGGCGCGCAAGAACGGCCTCCCGGTGGGGAAGACCCAACGGACCAAGGGCCAATACGAGTTCATCAGCCAGGCCAACGTCACCGACTGGGACTTCGTCCAGCGGCTCGCGGACGAGAACGAGATGGTGATGTCCGTCAACTCGATGGGCAAGTTCCAGTTCGTCAAGCGGCAGCAGGCGGCGCTGGCTCCCCCGGGGACCATGCCGAGCCGGAAGAGCGCGCTCCTCCTGAAGGGCGGCGAGGAGATCCTGCGCTGCCGCGCCGCCGTCACCTCCGCCGACCAGGTGACCGCCGTCGAGGCGCGGGGCTGGAACGTCACCAGCAAGCAGGCCCTCGTCTCCAAGTCGCCCGCTCTGGCCAACCCGGGCTTCGCCATCGGCACGACACCCTCCGAGGTGTCCAAGACCTTCGGCAAGGCCGAACTCGTCGAGACGGACACCCCCTACGACAAGCTGGACGAGGTCAAGCACGCCGCCGATGCCCTGGCGGACGACGTGACCTCCTCCTTCGCCGAGGTGGAGATCACGGCGCGGGGCAACACCGAGCTGCGTCCCGGCGTCGCCGTCACCCTCAAGGACGTGGGCAAGCCGTTCCAGGGCAAGTACACGGTCACCGCCGCCCGCCACACCTTCGGCGACCAGGAGCACTACGAGACGTTCCTGAACGTCAGCGGGCGCCAGTGGCGTTCGCTGTACGGGCTCACCTCCGGAGGCGGCGGGGCGGGCCCCGCCAGGCTGCCGAGCGTCGCCAACGCCCTGGTCACCGACGTCAAGGACCCGTTGAGGCAGGGCAGGGTCAAGCTGAAGTTCCCGTGGCTGGACGACCTGTACGTCAGCGACTGGACCCGCACCGTCCAGCTCGGCGGGGTCAAGGGCGGCAGCATGATCTCCCCGGACGTGGACGACGAGGTGCTGGTCGCCTTCGACCGCGGCGCCCTGGACCACCCGTACGTCATCGGCGGCCTCTACAACGGCGTCGACAAGCCGGACCCCGTCGACGTGCCGGTGTACGACCCGACGCGCGGCAAGGTCACCAGGCGCACCCTGTCCGACCGCAGCAACAACCGCATCGACCTGCTCGACCAGAGCGTCGGCCTCAAGCGCGGGGTGCGGCTCTCCACCGGCGACAACAGGCTCACCATCAATCTGGACCGGACGAAGACCGAGATCGTCGTGGACAGCAAGGGAAAGGTCTCCATCAGAGGGTCCGGCGCCGTGGCGATCAACGCGGGCGGCAATCTCTCGCTGAACGCGGTGGGTTCCCTGACGATCCGCAGCGGCGGACCGATGAACATCAACGCGGCGACGCTCAACGTGACGACCGCCGCGGCCATGTCGCTGACAGCGGAGGTCTCCCTGCAGATCAACGCGGGCATCAACATCGGTCTGAATGCCGTCACGATCAAATCCGCCGGCCTCCTCACCTCCAACACGAAGCCGGTGCTGACGGTAGGAGGGGTCTGATGGCGGAACAGTTCGTCGGCTCCGGCTGGGCGTTCCCGATGCGCATCAGCCCCACCGGCGGTATCGCCCTGGTCAGCGGGGAACGCGAGGTCGAGGAGGCGATCCGGCTCGTCCTGTCCACCGCACCCGGCGAGCGGCCGATGCGCCCCGAATTCGGCTGCGCCATCCACGACATGGTCTTCGCGCCCGTCAACGAGGCCACCGCCGGCCGTATCCAGCACGAGGTGCACAGCTGCCTCGACCGCTGGGAGCCGCGCATCGAAGTGGACGACGTCGCGGTGACCGCCGGCCCGGAACAGGGCGTGCTCTTCATCGACGTCCGCTACTCGATCACCGGCACCAACAACCCGCGCAGTCTGGTTTTCCCGTTCTACGTGATCCCCTCCCACGACGGGCCCGAGGGGTCCGGCACGTCCGACGAGCACCTTGGAAGCGACCGCTGATGGCCCTGCCCTCCCCCAACCTCGACGACCGGCGCTTCCAGCAGTTCGTCGACGACGCCAAGCGCTACATCCAGCAGCGCGCCCCCGAGTGGACCGACCACAACGTCTCCGACCCGGGCGTGACCCTCGTCGAGACGGTCGCCCACATGGCCGACCAGATCGTGTACCGGCTCAACCGGGTGCCCGAGAAGAACCACCTCGCGTTCCTGGACCTCATCGGGATCACCCTCTTCCCGCCCTCCGCGGCGCGTGCCGACGTCACGTTCTGGCTGTCGGCACCGCAGCAGCAGCCCGTCGTCCTGGCAACGGGCACCGAGGTCGCCACGGTCCGCACCCAGACCGAGGACGCGGTGGTCTTCGCCACCGAGCGCGAACTCACCGTGGTGCCATGCGATTTGTCGTACCTGGTGGTCCAGCGGGCCGACCAGGAAGCGATCGACCACACCTCCGACCTCGCCGAGTCCAAGGATGTGCACTGCTTCACGGAGGCCCCGCGCCCCGGTGACCGCATGCTGTTCGGGCTCAGCGCCGCCGTACCGGAGTGCGTCGTCGTCCTGGAGCTCGACAGCCAGGTGGACGGTGTCGGTGTCGACCCCAGGCAGCCGCCGCTCGCCTGGGAGGCGTGGACCGCCGACGGCTGGGTCACCTGCGACGTCGAGCGGGACACCACCGGCGGACTCAACCGCCCAGGCGAGGTCGTGCTGCACGTTCCCGGCGGTCACGCGCTCTCCCGCACCGGGCGGCGCGAGGCGGGCTGGCTGCGCTGCCGGGTCACCGAGCCGGACCAGGGCCAGCCCTTCTACACCACCTCGCCCACCATCCGCTCCGCCGAGGCGTTCAGCATCGGCGGCACCACCGGTGTCGTGCACGCCGAGACGGTGCGGGACGAGGCGCTGGGGGAGTCCACCGGGCTGCCGGGACACCGGCTGCGGCTGGCCCACAGCCCCGTCGTCGGCGACGCGCAGCCGCTGCTCCTCCAGGTCGCCGAGCGCGACGGCTGGGTCGACTGGGAGACCGTCGGCCATTTCGCCGCCTCGGGCCCCGCCGACCGGCACATCATCCTGGACGCCACCACCGGTGAGATCACCTTCGGCCCGTCCGTACGCGAACCGGACGGCACCCTGCGCCAGTACGGGGCCGTACCGCCCAAGGGCGCGCCCATCCGGGCCCGCCGCTACCGCACGGGCGGCGGAAAAGCCGGCAATGTCGCCAGGGGCGCCATCCAGGTGCTGCGCGACTCCGTCCCGTACGTCTCCGACGTCATCAACCGTGAGGCCGCGCGTGGCGGCGTCGACGGCGAGACCGTCGAGGAGGCGAAGCTCAGGGCGCCCATCGCGCTGAGCGCGCAGGACCGCGCCGTGACCCTGCGGGACTACGAGGAGCTGGCGCGGCGCGCGGCGCCCGAGACCGCGCGCATCACCTGCCTCGCGGCCGAGCCCGACGAGCACGGCGCGCACGCCGTACGGGTACTGGTCGTCCCGCAGGCCGTGTCCGACCCGGGCGGCCGGCTGCGATTCGAACAACTCGTACCGGGAGACGCCCTGTTGGCGCGCATCACCCACTACCTGGACGAGCGGCGCCTGATCGGCACCCGGCTGGCGGTAGGACCGCCGTTCTACCAGGGGGTGACGGTCGTCGCGACCGTGCACGCCTTCCGCGGCACCGACACCGACCGGGTCAGACGGCAGGCGCACGACGCCCTGTACCGCCATCTCGACCCGCTGACCGGGGGAGCGCACGGCACGGGCTGGCCCTTCGGCCGCCCGGTGCAGGCGGGCGAGGTGTTCGCGGTGCTGCAACGGGTGCCCGGCGTCGAGCTGGTGGACGAGGTGCTGCTGCACCCCGCCGACCCGCTCAGCGGCAAGCGCGGCGACCCCACCGAGCGGATCGACCTCGAACCCCCCGCGCTGGTCTTCTCGTTCGACCACCGCGTCCGGGTGATAGGCGACGCCTCGTGACCACGAGCGGGAGCGCGCGCGGCTCCGTCGACGGACTCGGCTCCTCGGCACCGCTGGGCGTGATGCTGCCCGCGGTCTTCGCCGACGATGATCTCGCCCAGCGCTTCGTCGCCGGGATCGACGAGGTCCTCGCACCGCTCCACAACGTGCTCGACTGCCTCGACGCCTATTTCACGCCGTCGCTCGCGCCCGCGGACTTCACCCGCTGGCTCGGCAGCTGGGTGGGCGCGGGGACCGAAGGGCCCGACGCGGCCGGCCGCGCGGACGGACCCGGGCGCCGTGACCTCACCGAAGTTCCGCTCACCACACCGGGCACCGGCCACCCGCGGGACTCCGAGGCGACGGTCGCACTGCGCGCCGCGGTGACCGCCGCCGTACGGCTGCACCGTATCCGCGGCACCCGGCAGGGACTGTCGGAGGCGGTACGGCTCGCCTTCGGCGTGGAGCCGGAGATCACCGAGAGCGGCGCGGCCGCCTGGGACGCCAGGCCCCTGGGCCCGGTCCCCGGCGGGACCCGCCCCCATCTGCATGTCACCGTACGGCTGCCGGAGCCCGGCCCCGCGGCCGAGCACCGGCTGGAGCGCCTCGTAGCGGCAGCTCGCCCCGCCCATATGCCTTACACGGTCCAGGTGACCGCCGCCGAAAGGACTTCCGACAGGTGACCAGTCAGCAGGCTTTCCCCTCCAAGCCACCTTCCGCCACGGCCGGAGACGTAACGGCGAACGAGCCGCGCCACTGTGCCGAGTGCGGCACACGGCAGAACCCGGGGCAGTCCTTCTGTGACGGCTGCGGCGCGGTTCTGAGCTGGACCCCGGACCCGCGGGAACGGGGTGCGAGCGGGGCGGGCCGGCAGCGTGGCGCGGAGGCTTCGGGCGCCGCGGGCGCCGAGCCGGGCTCGGGCACGGTCTCGCCGTTCGACGCGGACGCCGACGCCCGCAGCGCGGACCCGGTGCCCGAGCCGGTGCGCGCCCCCGTGCACGACGCCCCGCACGAGCCGGTGTACGAGCCCGTACGCGCCGATTCACCGGCGAGGGCACCCGAGGACGACGACACCCTGCCCACGATCCCGGTGACCCCCGCAGCGCCGACCGCCTCGCCGGTCCCGGTCGCTCCGGCCGGAGCCGGGGAGCCTGACTCGGACGCGAGCGCGCGGGCCAGGGCACTGCTCGTACCGGTCGCCGACCAGCGCGCCGCCGCGCCGCCACCGGAGGTCGCCCCGGTCCTCCCCGGCATGCCCGCCTCGGCCCGGCCCCGGGTCCAGGCCCCCAGCGGCGAACCCGCCGACGAGACCGGCCCCCCGTGCCCCTGGTGCGAGGTCGGCAACCGCCCCGACCGGCACTTCTGCCGTCGCTGCGGCATGTCCCTCGTGGAGCGCCCCGGCGTCCCGGAGGCCCGGCGCCCCTGGTGGCGCCGCATGTGGGACTTCGGCAACGGCCCGACGCCGTGGGCGGGCGACCGCCCGAGGCTGCGCCGGGGGATCGGTCGCGTCTTCCCCTGGATCGCGTACGGTCTCGCGCTCGGGCTGGTGATCTACGCGGCGTTCAACGTCAGTACGGCGTGGAACGCGGCGCGCGACCACTTCGCGAAGCGGGCCCAGATCACCCCGGACTCCGCCGCGGCGTCCCGCTCCTTCGGCGGCCACCCGCCGAAGCTGCTCTTCGACAAGATCAACAACAGCTGGTGGGGCCCCGGAGTCTCGCAGTCCGCCGAGGGCGAGTGGGTCGAGGCGCGCTTCCAGGAACCCACCCGTCTGCTGGACATCCTCATCACGTCCGGCATCTCCGCCAAGGCGTCCGACCTCACCGAGGCCGCGCTGCCGCACCGTATGGACGTGATCGTCACCACGGCCGACGGGAAGAAGACCACCCGCCCTATCAAACTCGACCAGGTGAGCAGCCCCCAGCAGCGGAAGTTCCGGGCGCAGAACGTCGTCAGCGTCCGGTTCGTCATACGCTCGGCGTTCAACGTGGGCTCCGACAAGCAGGTCTCGATAGCCGAGATCGAGTTCTTCACCCGCGCCGCGACCAGCGGCACGTAGGGGCCGGCCCCACCGCCGTCCGCCGGGCGCCCGCGTCTCCGACAGACTTCTGCGAAGGTCAGGTCGGGGAGGCGGGCGCATTCGTTCGAGGACCCGCGGCTCCCCTGTCCGCGCCGTGACCCGGTGCGTACAGGGCGCCGCTCCGGTCGTGCGGACCACGACGGTGAGGCTCCGGCTCCTCTTCGGCAGTTCGTGTGCCAGTGCGCCGGTGCGCCGTCCCACGTCCACCGCCGCCGGGACGCCGTCGGGTCCGCCCTCAGCTGATCAGGCCCTTGCCGCGCAGGTACGGGATGGGGGAGATGTCGGATCCGAAGCCGGGCCCGGTGCGCGCCTCGAAGTGCAGGTGCGGCCCCGTGACGTTGCCGGTCGCGCCGGACCAGCCGATGAGTGTGCCGCCCTGGACGCTCTGGCCGACGACGGCCTTCACCTCGGAGAGATGGGCGTACTGGCTGTACGTACCGTCCTCGTGGCGGATGACGACCTGGTTGCCGTAGTCCCCGCCCGCTCCGGCCGTGACGACCTCGCCGGGGCCGATGGCCTGGACCGGCGTCCCGGTGGGGACCACGAAGTCGACGCCGGTGTGCAGGCCGGTGGACCAGGAGGATCCCCGCTGGTGGTAGGGGGTGCCTGCCGGTCCCTCGACGGGCAGGGTCCAGCCGCCGGACACGTCGCCGCCGGCGGGGACCACCATCTGGGTGGCGGACTTCACGATGGCCTTGACGTACTCGTAGGTCATCCCGTCCGCCCCGCTCGCGCGCGGTACGCCACCGTACTTCTCGACCGTCTCCCAGCCCGCGTGGTGCCCGGCCAGGGCCAGTTCCAGGGGGGTACCCCGGTAGCCGGGGTACCCCTCGGCGGTGCCCAGGAGCCTGCACATTCTCTTGCCCAGTGACGGTATGGCGTCCGCCGGGTCGAGGATGTCCTCGGCGCCGTCGTTGTTGCCGTCGACGCCCTCGGTCTCCCAGTCGGCATCGGAGAACTGCGCGATGCCCCGGGTGACGGGCCGTTCGGTTTTCGGTCCATCGGACAATTCGTCGCCCAACGCATTTTCCTCGGGCGGGAGTTCGACGGGATCGCCTTCCCCGGAGAGACGCTCCTCGTCCGCCGGCCCGGCCGTCTTCCCGCCCGGCTCCGTCTCGTTCTCCGCTGCTTGCTGGTCCTCGGTCCGCGGGTCCGTCAGCGAGCCCCCGCCATCCGGCGGTCCGTTTGATCCGTCGGCCGCGATCGACCGGGCCCTCGGGTTGAAGTTGCTCGCCTGCTTCAACTGCGCGGCCAGCACGGGGGCGGTGAGCAGCTTGTCGTCACAGTCGGCCGCGGCGTCGCGTATGAGCTTCGCGTAGACGACGGGCACACCCACATCGCCCGCCTTCAGCGCGGTGCTCATCGGCGCGGGGACGTCTCCGCCGGTCGCCTCGCCGTCGTCGAAGGTGCCGAGCAGCAGGGCTCCGATTCCGATCGATACCGGCGTCATCACAACCCCGAAGATGACCGGCACCATCCAGCGAGCGATTCTCACAGGCCCGGCACTCCCCCATTCGACCGTCGCTGTGGGGCTCACTATGCCATCCGCCGCGCAAGGCCCTGCCGGCCCCATGGCGTCATGAACCGACCGTGTTCGACCGACGCCGCCCACTAGGGCCACCAAAACGAAAGAAGGACCCCCTCTGCCCTACGTTTCCGCAGGGCAGAGGGGGTCCGCCAGAGTGGAGCCTAGGGGAGTCGAACCCCTGACATCTGCCATGCAAAGACAGCGCTCTACCAACTGAGCTAAGGCCCCTCGGTGGATGGGTACGGCCGAGCCGCGCAGTAGCGCTCGTCCATCACCGGGACCAGGGTACCGGGTGTATCGAGTGATCCCGCAAAATGATGGGGACTCCCCGTGCACGACCACGCTCCGTAGGATGCCCCACGAGGTTCGCAGCAGCGAAGCTGCCGCATTGGGGAAGCGATGGGGAGACGCGCATGGACGCCACACAGCAGGAATCGACTGCCAGAGCCAGAGAACTTCAGCGGAGCTGGTACGGAGAGCCGTTGGGGGCGCTCTTCCGTCGTCTCATAGATGACCTGGGCCTGAACCAGGCCCGGCTCGCGGCGGTCCTCGGACTCTCCGCGCCGATGCTCTCCCAGCTCATGAGCGGTCAACGCGCGAAGATCGGCAACCCTGCCGTGGTCCAGCGGGTCCAGGCCCTGCAGGATCTGGCAGGTCAGGTGGCCGACGGAAGCGTCAGCGCCGGGGAGGCCACGGACCGGATGGAGGAGATCAAGAAGTCGCAGGGCGGCTCCGTCCTCACCGGTACGAGCCAGACGACGAACAGCTCGGGCGCGCCGACCGTGCGCCGGGTGGTCCGCGAGATCCAGTCCCTGCTGCGCTCGGTCGCGGCGGCCGGCGACATCATCGATGCCGCGGACTCCCTCGCCCCGACCCAGCCCGAACTGGCAGAGTTCCTCAGGGTCTACGGCGCCGGGCGCACCGCGGAGGCGGTCGCCCACTACGAGGCGCATCAAAGCTGACGGCGTACGGAACGACGGGGAGCGAGCGCGGCGCATGGGTGAGGTCTTCGCGGGACGGTACGAGCTGATCGACCCGATCGGACGCGGCGGTGTCGGCGCCGTCTGGCGCGCCTGGGACCACCGGCGCCGGCGCTACGTGGCGGCGAAGGTCCTCCAGCAGAGCGACGCGCACACCCTGCTGCGCTTCGTACGGGAGCAGGCGCTGCGGATCGATCACCCGCATGTCCTCGCCCCGGCCAGCTGGGCCGCGGACGACGACAAGGTCCTGTTCACCATGGACCTGGTGAGCGGCGGCTCGCTGGCGCATGTCATCGGCGACTACGGGCCGCTGCCGCCGCGCTTCGTCTGCACCCTGCTCGACCAGTTGCTGGCGGGTCTGGCCGCGGTGCACGCGGAGGGGGTCGTGCACCGCGACATCAAACCGGCCAACATCCTGCTGGAGGCCACCGGAACGGGCAGGCCGCATCTGCGGCTGTCCGACTTCGGTATCTCCATGCGCAAGGGCGAGCCGCGCCTGACAGAGACCAACTACGTGGTGGGAACGCCCGGTTACTTCGCGCCCGAGCAGATGATGGGCGCCGAGCCGGACTTCCCCGCCGATCTCTTCGCGGTCGGTCTCGTCGCGCTCTATCTGCTGCAGGGTCAGAAGCCGGACGCCAAAGCCCTGGTCGAGCATTTCACCGCGCACGGCACCCCCGGGGCGCCCCAGGGCATCCCCGAGCCGCTGTGGCAGGTACTGGCGGGCCTGCTGCAGCCCGACCCGCACGCGAGGTTCCGTACGGCCACGGGCGCCCGCAAGGCGCTGACAACGGCCGTGGAGCTGCTGCCCGAGCCCGACATCGACGACGAGATGGTCGAGGTCTTCGACCAGATCGGTCCGCTCCCCTCCGCGTTCGGCCCCGACGGTCCTGTCGGCCGCGTCGGTCCCGCCGGTCCTGTCAGTCCTGGCAGTCCTGGCACGGATCCCCGGACCGGCGGCCGCCCCGCCGCTCCGTACACCGACGCCACCGGCGGCCCGTACACCGATCCGCGCGGTGCTCAGCCGCCGGCCGGACCTGCGACGGCCGCGTCGTCCGTCACACCGCCGCCCTCGCCGTCCCCCACACCAGCGCCCTCGCCGTCCCCCACTCCGGCGCCAGGGCCCGCCTCCATGTCGGAGACCGGCAGTTTCCATCTCCCCCCGCCGCCGGGCCGGGACCACGTGTCCCAGCAGCCCCCGTACCCCCCGCAGCCCCAGCCCGCCCCGCAACAGGCCTACGTCCCGCCGTACCCGGCGCAGCACGTCCCCCCTCACTACGACTACGCCACCCCGCCCGACCTCTCCCAGGCGGAGACGGCGTCGGTCCTGCACGAAGACCCCCACACCCGGCCCTACACCGCTCAGAGCCCGCGGGTTCCCTTCCAGCAGCCGGCGGTTCCCCATCCGCGGACACCGTCCCACCGCGCCCCCGTCAAACGTCCGGGACCGCCCCCGAAGGTGACGGTCCCGGTCCTGCTGCTGGCGCTGGCCTCTTTCGCCGTGGGCATCTGGGCCCTCACCCAGATCCCTTGACCGCGCGCTCGCCCGGATCTGGAGGCCCGGACGCTCAGCCGGGTCCCGGTGCCGCGCGCCGCCGCGCGAGCAGCGTCCACACCCCCAGGCCCAGCACCAGCACGGTGCCCAGACCGATCCCGCCCACCGCGACCAGCGTCATCGTGCCGCTGTCCGACGCGGCGGCCCGGGGCTTCCCGTCGTCCGTCACCGACTGCCGGTCGTCCGGGTTCACGCTGAATTCGCCGGCGGGCCCCGCGTACGCCGGAGCGCCCTTCGGGTCGCCCGTGACGTCGACCCGCAGCGTCAGCCCGTACGGCCCCGGGCCGAACTCCTGGCCCACCTCCGGGTTGAGGCTGACGCGCAGGTAGTACCAGCCCGCGAACCTCATCTCCTTGTCGCCGGTCCGCGAGCCGAAGCGGTTCTCGTACGCCACCGGAGGCAGCGGGTCGAGGTCCGTCGTCTTCTGCTTCCCGTTGTACGAGAGCGAGTTGCTGGTGTCGACGAGCCCTCGCGCCGGGTTGTAGAGGGCCATGGAGAACGCGCCGCTCACAAACCCCGACCCCGACCCGGATCCCGTTCCCGCCGCGCTGCCCAGGTCCGCGCCGACGAAGATCTGCTGCCCCCAGTCCACCGGCACCCGGTAGAAGAGCGAGCCGCCCGGCTCGATCTGCGCCGTCCACTCGCCCTTCCCCAGCTCCGCGGCGTCGTAGAAGCCCGTACCCCCCGCCTGTGCCCGCGGCTCGCCGCCGGCCGGTTCCGGCGAGGCGCTGGGCCACCCCGAGGGCGCCTCGGACGGTCCGGAGCTCGTGAGCTCCGGCTCGGCGACATGGCGGATCTCCAGCCCCCACGGCTCGGGGGTGGAGGAGTCCTCACCGGTCCGCTCGATGACGGCGTAGTACGAGCCGGCTTCCTGGCAGGAGTGGGCCCCCTTCTCGACCGACCGGTAGGCATAGGCCGCGAGCGGCTGGGGGAATTTGCTCGCCGCGCCGAACTGCGCGTCGTTGGAGCTGCAGTCGCTGCCCTGACTGTTCTGCAGCGAGATCTTGATCTTGTCTCCATAGGCGACCGTCGTCCCCGGTCCGGGCACGGCGACGGCCGACACATAGGCGTTCGTCTCCGCGTCGAGGTTCAGCCGGTAGACGAGCGTGCCGCCGGGCTCGATCGAATCGCGGTAAGTGCCGCCGGCGTCAAGCTGCTTCGCCCCGCTCGTGGTCGCCGCTCCGCTGATCCGCTTCGCGCCGGGATCGAAGACGTACAGGCTCGGCTCACCGTCCGCCCTGGCCTGGCCCGGCAGCGCCGCCAGCACGCACACCGCCGCGCCCATCGCCGCCGCCCTGGCCGACGCCGCCCGCCCCCTGCTGCGCTGCCACTTCACGCGCTTCCCCTCGCCCTCTCGGCCCGCCTGGCCCCGTCCGGTCGGTCCATCCTGCCCCGGGGCTCCCTCCGCTGTCTGCGGGGTCCGCACGGTCAGCCGGATCACTCGCGGTCCACCCACCCATCCATTGCGTAAGCAAGTCAAGGATTCACGTGAGTGAATTCCCCGGGGGAGGGTACGGAGTCCGGACAGCACGGAGCCCCGACCGCTCGGCGGCCGGGGCTCGTATCAGGACTACTGCGTCTCACACACCCGAACCTGCGGGCACGGAGTCGGTCTCCTCCGTCCACAGATCCTGCTCGGCGCGGTCCGCCTGGATCTGGCGGTACACGAGGAGCCCGCCGATGGCGGCCAGTGCGACCAAGAGAAGCTTCTTCACCGCGCGACCTCGTCTTTCCTTGACGTAGGGGACTTCTGTTGCCCGACTATACACACCGACCGATACCGATCGGTGACCTGTCCACAACGCGGGGCGGGGGCTTCGGCCGACCATAAAGAGCGGCCAACCGGAATGGGTCCACGACCCAAAGACGCGAGTCCCAGTCGGATCCCACTCGGTCCCACTCGGGCCCCACAAGAAGAACCGCGAAAATACGATCGGCCCGTACGGATGCGATCCGTACGGGCCGATTGTCGCGGTGGGGCTAACAGGATTTGAACCTGTGGCCTCATCCTTATCAGGGATGCGCTCTAACCAACTGAGCTATAGCCCCGCGCTGCCCCTGAAGATTAGCGCACTTCAGGGCCAGCCCCAAAATCGATACCCGGCCCTCACTCGTCCTCGGCGAGCGTGAGCTCAACACCGCCCACAAAGCCCGCGGACAGGTTGTAGATGAAGGCTCCGAGCGTGGCCAGCGCCGTCGCCAGCACCACATCGATCACCGCGATGACCGACGTGAAGATGATCACTCGCGGCAGCGACAGGAACGACTGAAGGTCGAAGCCATTGCTCTCGTTCGAGCCCGTGGCCTCACTGATCGTCCCGCCCACCGTCGAGAAGACGCCCATCGCGTCCATGACCATCCACAGCACGGCGGCCGCGACGATGGTGCACAGACCGAGCGCGATGGAGAGCAGGAAACTCACCTTCATCACCGACCACGGATCGGCCTTCGCCACCCGCAGTCGCGCCTTGCGGGTACGCGGAGTCGTCCGCGCGCCCGTCCGCGGTCGGCGCACCGCGGAAGCGGAAGGAGCCCCCGAAGGACCGGCCCCACCGGAAACGGCAGATGTCACGGGAGCCCCTTGCTGGATCTGCTGTCCGCCCTGACTTGGCCCGCCGCCCTGTGGCGAGGGATACGCCTGCGGCGGGTGGTACGGCTGAGCGGCCGGCTGCGGCTGCCCGGCGCCGTACGTGTCGTAAGGGGGCTTCTGCCCCCGGGTGTCCGTCACCGTTACCCCCTGGGAGTCCGTGGCAGGGCCACGGGCACCGTTCGCTCCGGAAGCGGCCGATCCGGCGCCCGTGGCTCCACTCACGCTCTACTCCTCGTGCTCCCCGGCCGAAGGCTGAGTGCCCTCGGCGACGACCTCGGCCGTACCAGCCTCTTCGGTCCCCGGGTCATCGGTCCCGTCGACCTCTTCGGCTTCACGTCCCGCCTCGGCATTGCGCGCGATACCGACGACGGCATCCCGCTTGCCCAGGTTGATCAGTTGGACACCCATCGTGTCACGGCCGGTCTCCCTGACTTCGTTGACTCGCGTGCGAATCACACCGCCGCCGAGAGTGATGGCCAGGATCTCATCCGTTTCCTCCACCACCAACGCACCGACGAGAGAACCCCGATCCTCCACAATCTTGGCGGCCTTGATACCCAGACCGCCTCGACCCTGGACGCGATACTCGTCGACAGGGGTCCGTTTCGCGTATCCGCCATCTGTAGCAGTGAAGACGAACGTACCGGGCCGGACGACATTCATCGAGAGCAGTTCGTCGCCCTCGCGGAAACTCATCCCCTTCACGCCCGAGGTGGCACGCCCCATCGGCCGCAGCGCGTCGTCCGTCGCGGTGAACCGGATCGACTGCGCCTTCCGGCTGATGAGCAGCAGATCGTCCTCCGCCGACACCAGCTCCGCGCCGATCAGCTCATCGTCCGCGCCGTCGTCCGTCTCCCGGAGGTTGATCGCGATGACACCGCCCGAGCGGGGCGAGTCGTAGTCCTTGAGCGGGGTCTTCTTCACCAGACCCGCCTTCGTGGCCAGGACCAGATACGGCACGGCCTCGTAGTCGCGGATGGCCAGGATCTCGGCGATCCGCTCGTCCGGCTGGAAGGCGAGCAGATTGGCCACATGCTGGCCCCGCGCGTCGCGCCCGGCGTCCGGCAGCTCGTACGCCTTCGCCCGGTAGACCCGGCCCTTGTTCGTGAAGAACAGCAGCCAGTGGTGCGTCGTCGAGACGAAGAAGTGGTCGACGATGTCGTCTTCCTTCAGCTTCGTACCGCGTACGCCCTTGCCGCCGCGCTTCTGCGAGCGGTAGTCGTCCGTCTTCGTACGCTTCACATAGCCGCCACGCGTGATCGTGACGACGATGTCCTCCTCGGCGATCAGGTCCTCGATGGACATGTCACCGTCGAAGGGCACCAGCTTCGAACGCCGGTCGTCACCGAACTTGTCGACGATGACGGCCAGTTCGTCATGGACGATCTGCCGCTGCTTCTCCGGCGAGGCCAGGATCGCGTTGTACTCATTGATCTTCTGCTGGAGCTCGTCGTGCTCCGCGACGATCTTCTGCCGCTCCAGGGCCGCCAGCCGGCGCAGCTGCATCTCCAGGATCGCGTTCGCCTGGATCTCGTCGATCGTGAGCAGCCCCATCAGGCCCTCACGCGCGATCTCGACCGTGTCACTGCGCCGGATCAGCGCGATGACCTCGTCGATCGCGTCGAGCGCCTTGAGCAGACCGCGCAGGATGTGCGCCCGCTCCTCGGCCTTGCGCAGCCGGAACCTCGTACGCCGGACGATGACCTCGATCTGGTGCGTCACCCAGTGCCGGATGAACGCGTCCAGCGAGAGCGTGCGCGGCACGCCGTCCACCAGCGCCAGCATGTTCGCGCTGAAGTTGCTCTGCAGGTCGGTGTGCTTGTACAGGTTGTTCAGTACGACCTTGGCGACCGCGTCCCGCTTCAGGACGACGACCAGCCGCTGACCCGTACGCGAGGACGTCTCGTCGCGTACATCCGCGATGCCGCCGACCCTGCCGTCCTTGACCAGGTCGGCAATCTTCTGAGCGAGATTGTCTGGGTTGGTCTGGTACGGCAGCTCCGTGACCACCAGGCACTGGCGGTTCTGGATCTCCTCGACCTCGACCACCGCGCGCATCGTGATCGAGCCGCGGCCCGTGCGGTACGCCTCCTCGATGCCCTTGCGCCCCACGACCAGCGCGCCGGTCGGGAAGTCCGGGCCCTTGATCCGCTCGATCAGCGCGTCGAGCAGCTCCTCGTGGCTCGCCTCGGGGTGCTCCAGCGCCCACATCGCGCCGGCCGCCACCTCCCGCAGATTGTGCGGCGGGATGTTCGTGGCCATACCGACGGCGATCCCGGCGGAACCGTTGATCAGCAGATTCGGGAACCGCGCCGGCAGAACCGTCGGCTCCTGGTTACGGCCGTCGTAGTTGTCCGTGAAGTCGACGGTCTCCTCGTC